>NZ_JAGHEW010000166.1 GCF_017889095.1 Thomasclavelia sp.
ACTTCAACTGTTTTACCATCAATTATTGCTTTAAGCTTAGTAGTTCCAGTTTTATGAGCAGTTATTATACCGTTTGTAATTGAAACAATTTGTGAATTCTCACTTACCCATTGAGGTTGCATAGAAGCACTGACTGGTGAAATATAATACCAAGTATCATTAAGAGCAATTTTAATATTAACACTTGGTACTTCCTTTTGTGTGTTAATTTCCATTTTAATACTGCTGATGTTAGTATCATAAGTGGCTGAAAAAATTGATTCATTTGCTACTTCTACTGGTACCAGTTTTATTGCATCATTAGCTGTTATAAAACCTGTATTAGAGTTGGTAGATCCAAATTCCTGAACCCAACAATGGATTCCATTAACAACTGCATGTCCAATTCCAATTGCATTGAATCTACTATTCAACATGTTACGACGATGTCCTTGACCGCTATAATCTTTATTAGTTTCTTGCCATCCTACAAATACAGCACTCGCACTTGTATAACCAATAGCAATATTTTCACCATACGAGCGAACTCCTTTGTAAGTTGCTGAATAGCAATCTTCACCATTTGGTCTAGTATGAGCAAAACTAACAGCAATTTCTACTGCTCTTATCATTGCAATCTGTTCTAAAGCATAGTCATAAGTAAGCTCGCTCAATTGATTAGAACTATTAGTATTAAACCATGTCTTATTTGTTGAAGTTTGATCGCTCCAATACCATGCATCATCACCTGTACGCCAATCATTTATCATTTTTAACATCGTTCTAGCTTCAGTTTGTCCATAAGTAGCTTCGATATTAATATTAGTAATATTGTCACTAGCAAATACAGGAATTGTACATGTTCCAACGACTATAGTTAAAGATACTAATATTGACCACAGTATTTTTAATCCTTTCTTCATATTCTTCTCCTTTCCTAATATCAATTTGGTATCATTAATTCAATGATATCAAATTAATCATAACTAGAAATAACAATAAAAAAAATATGTTCTATTAAATGTGGCAGATAAATTTTAATATTTTAACAATTTATAAACAACAAAAAAAGCTGGAGTGTTTCCAGCTTAATCTTTATTTAATTCAATCATTAAATCACAAATTTTATTAGAGAACTCAACTGGATTATCAATTGAGAAACCTTCAATTAATAAAGCTTGATCATATAAGATGCTTGCATAATCATTAATTTTATCAGGATTATTTGTATATACTTTTTTAATAGCATTAAAGATATCATGATTTGGATTAATTTCAAGAATTCTTCCGGCTTTAATTCCTTGTGCTTGTCCATCAGGCATTTGATTTAAAACTTTTTCCATTTCAAAAGAAACACCTTCACTAGATACTAAACAAACTGGATGCGTTTTTAAACGTGCTGATACTTTAACATCAACAACTTTTTCACCTAATGAATCTTTGATTGCTGTTAATAAATCCTTATTTTCTTCATTAGTTTTTTCTAATTCTTTCTTTTCTTCTTCACTGTCGATATCTAAATCACCTTGAGCAACGCTCTTGAATGGTTTTTCTTTGTAATCACGCATCATTTGAATACAGAATTCATCAACATTATCAGTTAAGTATAAAACATCAAATCCTTTATCTTTAACTACTTCAACTTGTGGTAAAGTAGCAATCTTATCTAATGTTTCACCACTAGCAAAATAGATTTCTTTTTGATTTTCTGGCATATTTTCTACATATTCAGCTAAAGTGATATATTTTTCTTCTTTACTTGAATAATATAGTAATAAATCTTGTAATTTATCTTTTAACATACCATAACTGTTATAGATTCCAAATTTTAATTGTAACCCAAAGTTATCAAAGAATTCTAAATATTTTTCACGATCATTTTTCAACATTTTTTCTAATTCTGATTGAATTTTCTTTTCAATTTTATCAGCAATTACTTTTAACTGACGATCATGTTGTAACATTTCACGAGAAATATTTAATGATAAATCTTCTGAATCAACTAATCCTTTAACAAATCTGAAATGTTCAGGTACTAAATCACTAGCTTTATCCATGATAAAGACACCTTTAGAATATAATTGCAATCCTTTTTCATAATCATTTGAATAATAATTCATTGGTGCTTTAGAAGGAATAAATAACAATGAATCATACGAAACAGTTCCTTCAACACGGCTATGAATCACTTTTAATGGATCATTGAAATCATTAAATTTGTCTTTATAGAATTCATTATAATCCTCATCAGTAATTTCATTTTTATTTCTTTTCCATAATGGAACCATTGAATTTAATGTTTTAGTTTCAACTACATCTTCATATTCATCACTATCTTCTTTTTTCTTAGATACTGTCATATCCATAATAATTGGATAATGAACATAATCAGAATATTTTTTAACTAATGATTGTAAATGATATTGTTCTAAATATTCATCATAATTTTCATCATCAGTATTGTCTTTTAAATACAAACGAATTGTTGTTCCATGATCATTTACATCAGTTTCAAAAATTTCATAACCATCACTTACTTCAGATACCCAAGTATATCCTTGGTCACTGCCATATTTTTTTGAAATAACTTCTACTTTTTTAGCTACCATGAAAGCTGAATAGAAACCAACCCCAAATTGACCAATAATATCAATATCATCATGTTCTACTTCGTTTTTAAAATCAAATGAACCACTATTAGCAATCGTACCTAGATGAGTTTCTAATTCATCATGATCCATTCCAATACCATGATCTTTAACTGTTAATACACGATTATCTTTATCAACTAATAATTCAATTTTTAAATCATCACGATTAATTGATGAAATGTTTTCCGTTAATGCTTTGTAATATAACTTATCACTGGCATCACTGGCATTAGAAATCAATTCTCTTAAAAAGATTTCTTTATGTGTATAAATAGAGTTAATCATTAAATCTAATAATCTTTTTGATTCGGCTTTAAACTGTTTTTTTTCTGTCATATTTACATCTCCATTCTTTAGCACTCAACTTTCCTTTGTGCTAAAAGATATTCTAATACAACTCACTGGCACTGTCAAGTCTTGAGTGCTAGTATTTTGATTTTTTTTAAATTAATCCCAGTTTAATAAACTCATCATAAACACCATCTTGTTCAACACTTAAACAGATCCGATCAGCTACTTTCTTTAATTCATCACTGCCATTAGCCATCACTACTCCACAATTAACTGTAGTAATCATTTCATAATCATTCATACTATCACCAAAACCAATCGTATCTTCGAGTTTCATATTTAAATAATCAACGATTCGCTTAATCCCGGTTCCTTTATTATCAGTTTTAGAAATAATTTCTCCATTTACATTTTGGTTATTAAATAATTCATGAATAATAAAATTAAAATCATGACCTAAAATATCTTTAGCTTTTTCTACACTTAAATTATCTCTAGCAATAAAACTGATTTTATGAACTCCTAAACCATCATAATTATCTAAATCCTTAGCATTAAATTTTTCATTATGCATCGCAATCAAACGTTCCATTTCTGAATTAGATGGATTTTCCATTCCGGAAAATAATTTGATCATTTCCGTCGACATATATGTAACATCACTACATTCATAGTTATATAAAACATTATTTTGTTTAAAAACTTCACTAGCTTTTTTTACTTGTTCATCACTAAAATAACTACGATAAATAATTTGATCATCGATTTCAATATAACTGCCCGCACTAGCAATAATACCATCAAAATGAACCTGATTTAGTTCATCTCTAATTCCTGCTTTATTACGACCAGTACAAATAAAAATTTTATGTCCGTTTTTTTGTGCTAATCTAATTGCCTGCTTTACTTTTTCGCTCATTTCACGATGATTAGCTACAATAGTACCATCAATATCTAAAAAAACTAATTTTTGATTCATCTATATTACCCCCGTTATTATCATGATTATAATAGCTTAATTTCGTGGAAGTTGCTATAAAAAGATAAAGAAGTGTTTAGTTTATTTATTAAAATAAATTTTAAATTTGATGATTATAGAATCTACTTTTAAGATAAATAAGTTGTTTTTAATATAGATCAATTAAATTTTAATATCTAACTTCAAAATAAAGATATTTTTGAAAATATATTACATACAATATATTGATAAACGATTAAACAACAAATAAAAATGGAACTTTAAAAGTCGAGAAATCGACTATTTTTATTTGAAATACAGCTTTTTGAATAGTTAAAAAAGTGGAAAGCTTTAACACTTTCCACAATCACGGTGATATTGTTCGACCAAGTTATTTTTTTCA
>NZ_JAGHEW010000167.1 GCF_017889095.1 Thomasclavelia sp.
ATTTAGAAGAGCTACCTGGCATCTTGATTTTATGTGGGGATTTGATGGCGTAGCCCATCAGCCCAGTTTAAATCCCATTAGTTTTCATACAACTAAAACCGATCTTGAAGATACTTATTTAGTAGGCAAAATTTCTTGCAAACACCATCCATTTGTCGAGCACTTTAAATTCATTAAAGCCTTGGAAGATAAAAATACTGTCGCTAAACAAACTATTCCGGCTCCAGCCCAGTTTTTATTACAATGTTTGTTTACTCAAAATCTAGAAACTACTAAAGCTATCTATCCCGATACTAATGATTTAATTTTAGATATTGCCATAGCTTATCAACAAGTCATTCAAGATTTATACAATGCCGGCTGTCGTAATCTTCAGCTTGATGATTGTTCATGGGGCTTATTCTTTGGACATGATTTAAATGAAGAAAATAAAAAATTCGCTAATCAGCTGCTTAAAGTAAACAATTTAGCGATAGCCAAAGCCCCACAAGATATGGTTATTACAACCCATATTTGTCGCGGTAATTATAATTCGGACTATTTTAGTCAAGGCAGCTATGATTCAGTGGCTCCAATTATTTTTGGTCAAGAAAATGTTAGTGCTTATTATCTTGAATTTGATGATGAACGTTCAGGAAATTTTGAATCATTAAAAGAAATCAGTGATAATAAAAAAGTTGTTTTAGGACTAATAACAACTAAGACACCCGAGTTAGAAAATAAACAAGAAATTATTGCAAGAATCCATGAAGCTACTAAATATATTCCTCTTGACCGTTTATGTCTTAGTCCACAATGTGGTTTTGCTTCTTGTGAAATTGGTAATAAATTAACTGAAGAACAACAATGGGCTAAACTAGCATTAGTCAAAGAAATAGCTAAAGAAGTCTGGGGTGATTAAAAGCACAGTAAAACTGTGCTTTTAATAGTGTAAACCAAAATTTAATTCATAATAATTACCAGCTTGATCATGGTAAGCATAAGCTTTGCCATTTTCATCTTTTAAACTATCAGCCATATACTTATCTTTATCATAACCTGGTACATCATTAGGACTAGCACAAACACCCATACTATCAACTTTGATAACTTCATCATTTCTAGGAAGGGTAATTGGTAATTTACCTGTTGGTGCATAGTTTCCAAAAATCACATCAATAACAGCCATTAAACTAGTATCAAATCCTGCTAATAGACAATCACAATTTGTTTCAATATTACCAACTAACCAAGGTAAAGTTATGTTTAGATTACTAATTACTTTACCTTTATTTAAATGGATTTGTTTATAGATTGCTTCAATTTTTTTAACGTTAGCTAACGTTGTTTCTTGATAAGTTTCTTTTAATGGTTTACCTTCGTTATCAACTTTTACTACTGTTTTATTTTCACAGATATCTAATTCTAAATAACCAGTTGTTGCTTCAAAATAACCACCAGAACTTGGATCGATAAATAATAAAGCATAATTGGCTTTTTCTACTTGATCAGTAATATTAATTAAAGAATTTAATTGTTTTTTTAATTCAAGCGTTGCTTTATTGCTTTCGCTGCCATCTTTTTGGAAAACTTCAACATAAAATAAACTATCGTTATTTTGTTTAAGCGGTAAGGTTCCATCGTTTTTTAATAAAACTACAGATTGTAAGTGAGCTTTATAAGCATTTTCATCTTGACAGTTAAATAAATCAATCACTTTTTGAACATCACGATAAGGATTTTCAAACAAACCAAGTTTAAAACTTTCTTCTAAAGTATTAATTACTGCTCGATCAATTGTATCTAATGTTAATTCTAACTGTTCTCTAGTAAAACCGTCAGGTATTTGATGGTTATCATAATACCCTTCTTGGCTGCGGCGATATGCTTCTTTAGCATCACCTAAATCAAAAGCACCACTAATTAAATCAATCCCCGTGTTTAAAGCTAACGCTACACGTTCAGGCACATCTAATTGTTCAACGCCCCAGGACATACTATGAGTGATTCCTGAATCGGAATTTAAATAGCCTTTAAATCCTAATTGGTTTCTTAATAAATCATCAATGATAATTTTATTATAAGCAAAGCCATAAGGTTTAAAATCAATTGGCTGATTGTTTAAATCAGTTTGCAAAGCACTTTTATTTTTACTAGGTTTAGCATAATAAGGCATAATGGCCGAAACATTTTTATCGATAGCAGCCTGAAAAGCCGGTAAATGATATTTCTTTAAGCTATCTTTTGTTTGATAAACATTCCATTGTCCCATCGCATAATGCGGATCAAAACCATTATCACGAGCACCACCACCAGGGAAGTGTTTAACAGTAAGTGCTACCCCATCACTAGTTACTCCGTTTTCACTACCTTGAATAAGCGGGACTAAATGACTAAAGATCTTAGCATTAAATTCAGGATCTTCACCAAAAGTTCCGTATGTTCTTTGCCAACGGGGATCAGTGGCTAAATCGGCCATATACATATATCCTTTTTTAGTCCAACCGTATCCCATTGCTGTTTTACGCATCTGGCAAAATCATCAATTACTTGAAGCCCACTTCCTTTAGCTCCTGCAGCAATCCCTAAAGTTCCTGGCCATGTTGTAAAACCACTATTTCCATCATTCATTCCAAAGATTACTTTACCATTTTCATTTTTAGAATTGGCAACTACTTTTACCGGAACAAAATGTCTGCATGATTCGGCTACATAATTTAACTG
>NZ_JAGHEW010000168.1 GCF_017889095.1 Thomasclavelia sp.
ATATTAAGAAGGTTGCGGATAGAATTAGCGAAGATGGGCTTTCCTTTAAAGAAAAAGAAAACGAATAAAAATATACAAAAAAATATAATTTATTATAAGAGTTATTTTTGGTGCGCGTTTCCTAGAAATGTTGGATCATATATTTTAAACGAATTGAAGAAAAATGCATATTATAAAGATTTGTTTTTTGATGCAATGTGCCCTGAAGAAGTATTTTGGGCTACGCTAATAATGAATTCTAAATATAAAGATAGAATTAAGACTAATCAAACATTAATGTATACTTCAGAATTTGTCAATAATCATCCAAAAATTATTAGATATGAAGATATTGACGAATTAAAAAAAACTGAATATTTTTTTGCAAGAAAATTTGATATTAATGTTGATTCAAGTGTAATAGAATATTATAAAAAACTTATTTGTGAGGAGGAAATATAATGAAAGTGGTTTTATTAGCAGGTGGTTTTGGTACGAGAATAAGTGAAGAATCACATTTAAAACCAAAACCAATGATAGAGATAGGAAATATGCCAATACTCTGGCATATTATGAAACTATATAGTTATTATGGATTTGATGAATTTGTTATCTGTGCAGGATACAAGCAGGAAGTTATCAAGCAATGGTTTGCTAATTATTTCATCCATTCAAGTGATATTACATTTGATTTTACTAAAGGTGATGAAGTTATTGTTCATCATCAAAACAGTGAAAGATGGAAAGTTACAGTAGTTGATACAGGTTTGGATACAATGACTGGTGGAAGAATCAAGAGAATTAAAGAATATGTAAATAATGAGCCTTTTATGCTGACATATGGTGATGGAGTATCAGATGTCAATATAAAAGCCCTTTTAGATTACCATAAATCTCATGGAAAAATTGGAACTATGACTATTTATAATGCAGGTCAAAGATTTGGTGTCATTGATATGGATGATACTGGAACCATAAACAGCTTTAGAGAAAAATCTAAAGATGATGGTTCGATGATCAATATCGGATTTATGGTTATGAATCCAGAAATATTTGATTATATTAAAGGTGATGAGAGTGTATTTGAAAAAGAACCACTGGAATCAATAGCCAAACTAGGAGAACTTAAAGCTTATAAACATGAGGGATACTGGCAATGTATGGATACAAAAAGAGACCATGATCAGTTGAATAAATTATGGGATACAGGTGAAGCGTTATGGAAGATATGGAAATAAAATTTAGAGATTTTTACAGAAACAAAAAAGTTTTAATTACCGGACACACTGGCTTTAAAGGAAGTTGGATGTCTTTTTTATTGCACTCGTTAGGAGCAAAAGTAACAGGTGTAGCTTTAAAACCAAATACATCTCCTTCATTGTATGATATATTACATTTAAAAGATAAAATTGATTCTAGAATATGTGATATTAGAAACTTAGAAGAAATGGTGAAAATATTTGATGAAGTAAAACCGGAAATTGTCATTCATATGGCTGCTCAGCCTCTAGTAATCGAATCTTATCAAAAGCCAGTTTACACCTATGATGTTAATGTAATGGGAACAGTGAATATATGCGAATGCATAAGAAAGAGTGAATGTGTTAAATCATTTATTAATGTGACAACAGACAAAGTTTATCAAAATAATGAATGGTGTTATGGGTATAGAGAAGTAGATAGATTGAATGGATTTGATCCATATTCAAATAGTAAATCTTGCAGCGAATTAGTAACAGACAGTTATACTAATTCATTTTTTAATTCTATGGAATTAGCAGTATCACGGTGTCGAGCAGGTAATGTTATTGGTGGTGGAGATTTTAACGAAAATAGAATTATTCCTGATTGTGTGAAATATACAGTTAATAATGAAACTATTCAAGTGCGAAACCCTAATTCAACAAGACCATATCAGCATGTATTAGAACCAGTAGTGTTTTATCTTTACCTAGCAATGCTTCAATATGAAAATAAAAATTTAGCTGGATGCTATAATATTGGTCCAAATGAAACGGATTGTATTACTACAGGTGATATCTGTTCTTTATTTGTAAAAAAATGGGGAGATGATTCCAACTGGAAAGCCACAGATTACAATGGGCCTCATGAAGCTAATTTTTTAAAATTAGACTGTTCTAAAGCAAAATCAATTTTAAACTGGCAGCCAATATGGAACGTAGAAACAGCAGTAGAAAAAACTGTTGAATGGACGAAATGTTATTACAGCAATAAAGGTATTGAAGTGGTTACAAACCAGCAAGTGAATGAATACCTTAAGGAGATTTCAAAATGGAAAGTGTATTAGTGACAGGTGCTGGTGGATTTATAGGATTTAATCTGGTAAGTGAATTAATTGAAAATTATCAGGTATATGCATTGATAGAAAAAGAAGATACTCGATCAAGACAAAAATTGTGCAGTTTAAAAAATACAACAGTAATTGATGATTTTTCATATATGTTAGCAAATCCAAATATATTTCCATCATTTCAAACAATATATCATTTAGCAACAGTAGGAGTCCGTCCCGACTTTTCTGATATATCTCTTTTCTGTGATATTAATATTAAAATGGGATGTCAGTTGGTAGATTTTGCAGTACAAAATAAATCTGGATTGCTAGTAAATTTCGGTTCATGTTTTGAATATGGGAATCATGGTAATAAGTTATTGTCTGAAACTGATGAATGTTATCCAGAATCTTTGTATGCAATATCAAAAAATACTTCAGTAAAATTAACCACTCAATATGCAAAGCAAAAAGGCATTTCGCTAATTACGGTTAGACCATTTGGTGTTTTTGGAGCAGGTGAAGGGATAAATCGTTTGGCACCGTCTATTATATATCACGGTCTAAAAAAAGAAGTTTTAAAATTAACTGCTGGAGAACAAATAAGAGATTTTGTAAATGTTGAAGATGTGGTAAAAAGTATTATTATGCTTGCTAATTCAACTAAGAAAAATATATATGATGTTTATAATATATGCTCCTCTAATCCGGTAAAAGTTAAAGAATTTGTAAAAGAGATTATAGAAACATGTGGTTTTGATGAAAAATTTTTTAAATTAGGTGCATTACATTATAGAAAAGATGAAGCAATGATTTTTGCTGGTAATAATGATAAACTCTTGAACACTATTGAATATGATTTTCCTGATAATCATACAAAAGGAATAAAAGATATTTTTGAAAAATTAAAAAAGGAAGTGAACTGTGAAAATGAGTTTTAAATTTCATAAAACCCCTTTCGAAGGTGTATATGCTATTGAAAATCATGTTTTTGAAGATGATAGAGGGATATATAGCAAAAATTATGAGATTGATATTTTTAAGAAACATGGGATAAATTTTTCTATAACAGAAAGCAGTGATTTATATACAAAAAAAGGGGCTATTAGGGGGTTACATTATCAAAAAGGTGAATCTCAGGCAAAATTAGTAAGAGTTATAAAAGGAAAAATATTTGATGTAATAGTAGATTTAAGAATGAGTTCACCATCGTATATGCAAGTATATTCAATAATTTTAGATGAAAAAAATATTAACAGCTTACTTATCCCAAAAGATTTTGCTCATGGTTTTTTAGCTCTAGAAGACTCAATATTTTCATATCATTGTGATGGTGAATATCAGCCTGAGTTATGTGGAGGTATTCGTTGGAATGATCCAAAGCTTGATATTTTGTGGCCTATTAAAGAATATAACATAGAAAAATTAATAATTACAAATAAAGATTCTAAATGGGATCTATTATAAACCTAACTTTTGTAGTTAATTACATAGTAAAATAAAACATTTGATAAAAAGTTTTATCAATAAAATAGGCGAATTAACAATACAAATTGAATCAAAATAATTAGTCGTTTAGATGTTACTTGATGAATATATTAAAAAAGAAACTTATATAGATATAGAGTGTTTAGCAACTTAGAAAATATTATTAAAATTATGGGATGTTTTTGGATTAGCATATGCTCCTATATCAATGAAAATTATATTTATCATTACATTTAAAACTTTATTAATGATTAAAGTTAAATGAATTGAATAAGACAAATAATTAATGAATATTTTATATTGGAAAGGAGCTGAATATGTATATAAATACAAAAAGCAAAGAAACTATTGAACAATCATTATGTAAAATATTAAATATAGGTAAAGAAGAATTATATAAGATCATCGATGAATGTTATAAAAAGCATCAGGAAAATCACCAGGTTCTCGTTTTAGATGAACAGTATGATTTCTTTGATGGCTTTGTAAAAGAAAATCAAATTAAAAGAATTGACCAGGTAATGTTAATGCATTTATCTAGAAGATTGGTAGATGATCAAGATAATAATGGTTATAACCTTGTTGATACGTTAACTAAAGAAACGTCAATATCAAACTTTATGAAAAAATATGATGTTAGTTTTAAATATGATGAACATATTAAAATGTTTGTAGATGATAAAGAAATTGATTTAGATAACGGGGATGACAGTTATTCGTATTATTATCTAAAAAATAGATTTGGTTATCGTTATAAGGATTTTAATTTTAAAGGATATATGTTTGGTGATAATCTTGAAAATAGCGAAATATATCAAATACACGCAGAAGGTCCGGAGTTTTTTGGATACCTTTTTTTATTTAGTGATGATAAGATGATTGATGATTTTTATAATGAATCAAAATATTATCAATATGAATATTTAGTACCGATAGATATGATTTATTTTGAAGATTATGATGATCTTTCAAATAGTGAAAAACAAAGACATATTATCGTTAACTGTCTACAAAGATTATATAACTATAAATATGATCCTTTAATGAATGATACTGAAAATAAGGTGATTGG
>NZ_JAGHEW010000169.1 GCF_017889095.1 Thomasclavelia sp.
ATACAACAGCAGCTAAATTAGCTGATGAAAGTATTTGTTACTATGTTCCATCATATAAAGATCGCTATTTTTATTCATCGGCAACCCAGGTTCCCGTAGTTTATATTTTTGAATGTTTGGTACAAGAGCTTGAAAAACTAGGAATTCGTTAAAAACGTCATTAAGACGTTTTTTTGATAATTTGATGAATTTTGTATGATAATTTTTCTATTAGTTAATGAAACCACAAGAGTCCATTATAGCACTAATGTTCTTAATTTTGTGCTATTAAAAAATATTTTGTACCGTATGGCTAATTTGTACTACTGTATAGAATAAAGGGATTTGGTTTAAAAAGGATTACGATATAATGATTTTGTTAGATAAAATACTTTTGATTATATTTTATATACTTTTTGAGGGGATGGGATTAATAGATAAACTGATTTCATTGCAAATAATTAAAAAAGAAAATCAAGACTTATATGAATATTCGCTAAAAATTTTAAAAGGATATATATTTTTTCTTATCATACTTATCCTTATAAATATATATACAAAAAATTATTTATTAACAATTGTATATTTGATTTGCTTTTTTTCCTTGAGAAGATATACGGGAGGTTTTCATTTAGAGCGTAAATTCAAATGTTTATTATTTTCGATTTTTTTGTCAGTGATGATTCCATTTATAAGCGAGTATATTTTTTTGGGTAAAGATTTGTTGATTTATGTCCAGTTTATTGTATCTTTAATTATTGTTTTTTTTCCTATCATTGATTCCCCTCAAAAATATGTATCTGAATTAGAAAAAAAATATTATAAAAAAAGAGTTTTGTTAGTTCTTGGTTTATATTTTTTTATTAATTTATTATTTGATTTGAAAAAATATTCAATAATGATTTTATTTGCTATAATAACCTCATTTTTTTCAATTCTATTCGGATTTATAAAGTATAAATTAATTGTAAACAGAATATGTTAGAAAATCATTATAAATTTTAATGTCAAAAATCTTAAGTTAATATCAGTAATTACAAAGGGTAGAGAATCTGTACATATAGATTTTCTACCCATTTCAATGTTATATTTAATGATTTTAATTAGTTTCTAAAAACATTTGCAGGAATAATTTTATTTATTTTTTGTTTAATGATCAATAAAGTTATGCTAAAAATAACAATAGCACTTATGATAAGTATTAATAGATTAGCTAAAAAGTTTATACTGATAAAAATACAATTGATAGTTAATAAAATGATAGTAATTATTAAACAGATGATCATTATTTTAAGCAGTTCCAATAAAATTATTTTAGCTACTTCAGTAGTTGTAAGTCCCAGTGCTTTTAATAAGGCCAATTCTTTTTTTCGCCTTTCAAAATATGATGTATAAAGAATACTGATTAAAAATACGGCAACAACGATCATGATCAGACTAATAGTATTTTTTAAATAAGTAACAAATTTAATAGTTGCCTGGATCTGTTTAAAACTGCCAAAATCATTTGATACCTGAAATCCATTTTTTTCAGCTTCGTTAGATAAGGCGATGGTATTTTCGTAGCTGTCGCCAAAAAGAGTATAACCGTCAATTGTTTCATCACTAATTAAATCTTCAATAAGCTGATGATGCATATAGATAAATTTATCATTATTTTCAAGATAACCGCTAGTTACACCGTTTTTTAATAAACCGATGTAACTAAAAGGAGCAGTTATTTCATGTTTAGATGTTTCTAGGCGAAGCTCCATCGTAGCCACAGGGGCAATTACTTCTTTTTGTTCCAGATATAGCTGATAGCTTAAAAAGAAACCTTGATTAGTAGCATAGTTAAAACGGGTCCAAATCTTGTTATCTAAGTTATCATTTTCATAATAGGGAACAACTGGATAGCTGTTTTCACCAATTTTAAATGTGATATGATAGTATGGATACTGATAGTTGTCGTTTTCTATTTTATCACCAGTTATAAATATTTGACCATTGCAGTCCTGCATTAAAATTTCTTTATTTTTTTCAATGTAGATTTCACCATAACTGGAAACAAACAGATTTATAATTAATACTGTTAAAATCAGTGCCATGATTAAAAGATTAGTTTTTTTACTGTGGCTGGTAAATTTTTTTATATAATCAAGATAAAAGCCTAGTGGCAGTTTATTTTTAGTAAACTGTAAATTAGTTTTAGTATCAGTACTGTTTTCTTTTATTTTAACTATTTCACTATTTTTTATTTCAATAATCTCATCACTGTAGTCTAAGACTTCTTTATTATGGCTGGCAATAATTACAGTTTTATCTTTTTTTAAATTATTTAAGATCTTAAAAATAATATTACGATTTTCTTTATCTAAAGCGCTGGTTGGTTCGTCAAGAATAAGAATATGAGGATTTTTAGCTAAGATACAGGCTAAGGCAATTCTTTGTTTTTGTCCACCAGAAAGAGTATACAGCTTTCGTTTTAGATCTAAATCAAGATAAACAGTTTTTAAAAGGAGCTTAGCTTTATTTTCGTCGAGATTTTGATTGTTGATCGTAGCATAAAGTTTCATGTTTTCATAAATATTTAAATGGTCATAAAGCATATATTCCTGGAACATAAAACCGATATTGCTTCTTCTAAGCTTATCTTTTTGACTATTGCTTAGATCATTGATTCTGATATCATCAATCCAGTAGTCACCATCAGTAATCTGGCTTAATAAACCAAGAAAATAAAGTAAACTGGTTTTACCACAGCCGCTTTCACCGATAATTGCGGTTAAACAGTTGTTTTTTATCTGAAAATTTTGATTTTCAAATAACGTCTTTTGTTTATATCTGATTGTTAGGTTGTTAACTGTGATCATGATCAAAGACCTCCCAAATC
>NZ_JAGHEW010000170.1 GCF_017889095.1 Thomasclavelia sp.
AATCATAATAGCTAGTTGGAGTGCCACCAAATGTTCCTTCACTGACGGCTAAAACAAAGTTTCCTTGTGCTAATACTTGATGCACTTTATCATAAATCATTTGAATTCCTCGTTTTCCTAATGCTTCTAATGCTGCAGCTAATCCTGATAATCCATCAGCAATTCCGGTGTTATGTTGAATGTAAGTATCTCCTTTGAAATAATCTGGTGTTTTTTCAGGATTCTTTCCTTGCATAACATCATACAAGAAATTTTTAACTAATTCTCTATTTGCCTCTGTTTTATCTAGATCGTTGATTTCTTGATATCCATCAATTTGGGTATGTCCTGATGGGTTTGGCTTTGCTTTGGCAGCTAAGTTATCCCAGTGTTCTGCAATTTGTCCATTTTCAAATCTAAAAATATCAAATGCGACTTGTTCACCGGCACCGGCAAAGTTGTAAACAGTTTGTAAGAATACTTTATCACCATCTTCAAATGCTCTTATGTTTTGAACCGTTGTTTTTACAGGTGCGCTAGCTAAGTATTCAACACTGCCTACAAATGCATCTCTACCAGTTTGATAAGCAAGGTTATGTTGAATATAATCGTTAGCTAAAAGTGAAGCTGCCTTTTGGCTATCTCCATTTGCAAAGGTATTAATAAGTTCTAATGCTTTTTCAATGTTAGTCATTTTTGTTTCCTCCTTAATATTTTGTTGACATAGCTGAAAATATATTTTCAATAGTTGTAACTCTTTCGATTACAACTCAAGTATAATACCGTTTTAATGTAATGTCAATAGTTACAACTAAAATTTATAATTTTTATTAATATCTTGATATTTTAAGTAAAAAAATAAAAATATTATATAATTTATTAAAAACACTTGACTCTATAGTAGGTATATACTGTTTAATATAATTACAAGGAGATGGTAATATGAAAGTGCATGAAGTGGAAATGGAATTGGGTATTAGTAAACAGACAATCTATTATTATGAAAAAGAGGGATTGATCAAAGTTGATCGTGATGAAAATAATTATCGTAATTATAATACAACTAATTTGGAAACATTAAAATTAATTAAGTTATTACGAGAAATGGAAATATCAATAGATGAAATAAGATTAATTTTGGATGGTCATTTATCAATTAGAGAAGCTTTAGAAAAGAAAAAAGAATATTTAAAGATCAATAAACAAGAATTAGAAGATATTGATCTGAAAATCAATAATTATATAAAACGTAACCGTGTTAAAATTAGTTTTGATCATCAAATGATTAAAAACTGGACTGTTAATGATACTTTATATATCAATGATGACTGTTTTAACTACAAGTCAATTACAATTCCTTTTAATCAAATTAATCAAATTGATTTATCTATGTGCAGTGAGCTTTTTGCGATGAATATAATTAAGGTTTATCTAAATTATTATGTTGATTTAGATATTCAATGTAATCAGGATACTTACTCTTTTCAAATAATTAATAATCAAGAAGTAGCTTTATTATTTGAACGTTTAAAAGCTGCCAACATTAAAATTAACGATCCATTAAATTTAATCGAATTATATCGTGATAAAGATTTAGTGACTTTAAACAAATATTTAGATAATAATTTTAAAAAATGGGCTAAAAAATATCATTTAGATAATCCTCGTGATGATGGTTTTGTGCAAAGATTAAAATCATTGCAAAATAATAATTAGAAATCTGATTATCAGATTTCTTTTTGTTTATGGATTATTTGGGCAATTAATTTTTATTATTTAGATGGTGGTAACTATTTAGGGTTTTCAAGTCTGGAAGTTTGTCTTTATCAAGAAATGGAGTATTAAAAAATATTTATAAGCGATTAAGGAAAGCATTAGCGTTATGTTAGTGTTTTTTTAATTGAAAGATTGCAATCTTTATACAATCTTAATCTATTTGTTATGATATTGTTATGATAGGTGTTTTTGATTGACTATAATTATCGCCAGTGCTAATATGGGTGCCGTTGAATAAGTGGTGGAGTCTGTCATAAAGCTAATGCTTTATTTATTCAATGTAAGATTACTTAAATAACTTGGTGTTGCTAGTAAATTACTGATAAAAAAGAATTAAATTCTTTTTTATAGACAGACCTTGAAGGGGGATGGAAAAGTAGGTAGTAATTTGTGATTTTTCAATGTGATAAAAGTTATTATAGTAATTAGGAGAGTTTTAAAATGGATAAGAAAATTGAATTGAATGAAAGCCAAATTATTTATCTTTCACCAGTTGAAGCCTATCAGTTGATGAAAACTAGTATGGAAGGACTGGATGAAACAGAGGTACAATTAAGGTTAGAAAAGTATGGTAAAAATATCATTGAAAAAAAGAAATCGGAATCAATGATCAAAAAGTTTTTATCTAATTTTACTAGTTTGATGGCGCTGCTTTTATGGGGCAGTGGGATCCTGGCAATTTTATCAGGTAGTAAAGAACTTGGAATTTCCATTTTTTGTGTCAATCTAATTAACGGCTTTTTTTCTTTTTTTCAAGAGTTCAAAGCCCAAAAAGCAACAGGGGCTTTACAAAAGATGATGCCTGCGTATGCCAGGGTAATTAGAAACAATCAGGAAATTCGGATTTTAGCTGAAGATTTAGTGCCTGGTGATATTATGATCTTAGAAGAAGGAGATCGAATCTGTGGTGATGCTCGAATCTTGCGTTGTAATGATTTCCAGGTCAATCAATCAGCTTTAACGGGTGAAAGTACACCAGTTAGAAAAAGCTTTAAAGCCTTGAATGAAAAAACGACTTTATTAGAAGCAGAAAATATGATTTTTGCTGCTACTACAGTAGCTTCTGGTACTTGTCGTTGTGTAGTTGTAAAAACGGGGATGGATAGTGAGTTTGGTAAAATTGCTGATTTGACCCAAAATACTGAAAAAACACTATCCCCTTTACAAAAAGAATTAAATATTTTAACTAAACAAATTGCCACGATTGCTTTAACTATTGGTTTAATATTTATGGTTTTAGCAGTAGTGGTAATTCAAGATCCTTTGATTGAATCATTTATTTTTGCTTTAGGGATGATCGTTGCTTTTATTCCTGAAGGATTATTGCCAGCAGTAACTTTATCATTAGCATTGGCAGTACAAAAAATGGCTAAAGAAAATGCGCTAGTTAAAAAACTTTCAGCCGTGGAAACATTAGGCTGTACCAATGTTATTTGTAGCGATAAAACTGGAACATTGACGCAAAATGAAATGACGGTCAATCATATTTGGACTTTTGAAGATAGTTTTGCTGTAACTGGTGAAGGCTATAATTTTGATGGTGCCATTTATGCTGGTGGACAGTCAGTAAGTGTAGAAACTAGTAATACTTTACGTTTATTATTAAGTGGTGCTGTTTTATGCTCTAATGCTAAACTAGTTTTAAATGAAGATAATCGTTATTCAGTTTTAGGTGATCCTACCGAAGCATGTTTGGAAGTAGTCGCTAGAAAAGGGAAACTGGATTTAGATAAATTAAATAGTGAATATCCACGAATTCTAGAATTACCATTTGAATCTAAACGAAAGCGAATGACAACAATTCATCAATTAAAAGATAATTTTGCCAACTGGTCAAGAATTGCTTTTGTTAAGGGTGCGCCAAAAGAAGTAATGGAATTATGCAGTAATTATTATTTAAGTGGTAAAACAGCTAAAATGACCGAAGCAGATCGCCAAAAAATAATGGCTGTAAATGATGAGTACGCTAAAGATGGTCTTCGTTTATTAGCAATCGCAATGCGTCCTTTAAAAGCCGATGATGATGGCTTACCTAGTTCAATTCGTGAATATAGCAATGAAAATATTGAACGTGATCTAACATTTCTAGGATTAGTAGCCATGCAAGATCCCCCACGTAAAGAAGTAAAAGAAGCAGTTAAACTATGTCATAGTGCGGGAATAAAGATCGTGATGATTACTGGTGATTATAGTTTAACGGCCAAGAGTATTGCTTATAAAATTGGGATTATTCAAAGTCTTGAGGCTAAAGTTATTTCTGGTAGTGAATTAGCTAAAATGGATGATGAGCAGTTAAAAGAAGCCTTAAAAGGGGAAGTTGTTTTTGCTAGAATGGCACCTGATCAAAAATATCGTGTCGTCTGTATGCTTCAAGAAATGGGGAATATTATAGCGGTTACTGGTGATGGAGTCAATGATGCTCCGGCATTAAAAAAAGCGGATATTGGAATTGCTATGGGAATTACCGGTAGTGATGTTGCTAAAGAAGCAGCAGATATGATTTTAATGGATGATAATTTTGCTTCAATCGTTAAAGCAATTGAACAAGGACGTACTGTATATAATAATATTCGTAAATTCTTACGTTATATTTTTGATAGTAATACACCGGAAGCTTTAGCTCCAGTGTTATACTTATTTTCTGGTGGTTTGATCCCTTTACCGCTTACGATCATGCAAATATTAACGATCGATATTGGTACTGATATGTTACCAGCCTTAGGACTTGGAGCTGAACAAGGTGAAGCATCAATTATGAATCAGCCACCAAGATCATTAAATGAACGATTATTAAATAAAGATGTAATTATTAAAGGATTTATCTGGTATGGTCTTTTAGTATCAATATTTGCTTTAGGGGGTTATTTCTTAGTCAATTATTTAAATGGCTGGCCAGCTAAGATGCTTGCAGGTGAAGGAACATTAGTTTATCAAAAAGCAACTACGATGATGTTAGCTGGAGTTGTTTTTGGCCAGATTGCTATGGCTTTAAATAATCGAACTGATCGTGAATCGGTATTAAAACGAGGTATTTTTACTAATCGATATATTAATCTTGGATTGTTTGTAGAAATTATTATCTTGTTAGTAATTATTTATGTTCCGTTTTTTAATGGTATTTTTAATACTGCACCATTGGATTTAATAGAATGGTTATATTTGATACCAATTCCAATTGTTATTTTAATGATTGAGGAATTGCGGAAAAAAATTAGTCGAAAAATAAAAAAATAAAGGAGAAGAAAATGAAAATTGTAATTGTTGGTTGTGGTAAATTTGGTACCCGTTTAGCTAAATATTTAAACAATCAAGGACATGATCTAGTCGTTATTGATAATCGTGAAGAAACTTTTAATGATTTAGACGATAATTTTACTGGAAAGACGATCCTTGGGATTGGCTATGACCAGGAAATTTTGCTTCAAGCGGGGATTGAAACGGCAGATACTTTGATAAGCTGTACTAGCAGTGATGCTTTAAATGCTGTAGTTGGTCATATTGGTCATAATATTTATCATGTTGGTAATGTCATCGTAAGAATGTATGATGCTAAAAAAGCGCGGATTTTTCGTTCCATGGGAATCAATACGATTTCAGTTACTAATTTAGGAGTAGAAAGAATCATGGATTATATTAATCCTAAGACGATGCAAGTAGTCAAAAAAATCGGTGATGATGGAGAAATTAAAGTAATCAAAGTTAAAGCAACTTTATCATTAATTGATAAAACAGTAAAAGAGATTATTAGTAATGGTGAATTTGAAATCATGGCAATAGAGCGTTATGGAACTACTTTGATTCCTTTAAAAGATACTAAAATTAAAGAAGATGATCTTATTTATTTTACTGTTTTAGATGAGTGCATTGATAAATTTAAACAGATCGTGTTATAAAGTGGAGGTCAAGATGAAAATAATTATTATTGGTGGTGGACAAGTTGGAACTTATATTGCCAGCTTGTTGGAAAAGAATCATGAAGTTAAAGTAATTGAAAATCGATTAAAAGCGATTGAAAGTTTTTCTAAAAATGATTTTGCTGCAAAAATGTTAATTACTGGTGATGGGACAGATATTGATGTTTTAGAAAAAGCGGGAATCAAAGATTGTGATATTTTAGTTTGTGTCACTGGTCATGATGAAATAAATCTAACAGCAGCGATGATTGGTAAATTTGAATATGATGTAAATAAAATTATTGCGCGTGTTAATAATCCTAAAAATAGCTGGTTATTTAATCAGGGTATGGGTGTTGATGTTAAAATTAATCAAGCGGATATTATTGGTCATTTAATTGCCGATGAAATGAATTATCAGTCTTTAATGACTTTAGTTAAATTGGCTAAAGGAGATTATTCAATCGTTAAAATTAGAGTTGATTATAAATCAAGTTATATTAATTCAAAAATTAGTGAAATCAAAATGCCTGATAATGCTTTATTAATTGCTATCTATCAACAAGATAATTTATTAATTCCTCGTGGTGATACAATTATTACGGCAGGTCAAAATATTTTGGTTTTTGGTGATGATAAGGCCATTAAACAGCTATATCAATATTTTTCATAAAAAAATAAGGGACTATAAATTTCTTCATTTATAGTCCATTTAGTTTTATTGATTTAAAAATTGTTCATTTAAAGCAATGACCTGTAACATTGCTTCTTTACCAGGAGCACCAATAGTGTTACGTTTATTAACACAAGTTTCCACACTGATAGCTTCATAAATATCT
>NZ_JAGHEW010000171.1 GCF_017889095.1 Thomasclavelia sp.
AATGAATACTGGTAAAAAAATCTATCATTCTAATCATGGTTTGATTACGACGATTGCTGCTAGTGAAAATGAGGAAGTTAATTATGCCATTGAAGGCAGTGTTTTTGTCGCTGGAGCTTTAATGCAATGGCTGCGAGATGGTTTAAGAATTTTAGAAACAACACCTAAATCAGTTGAATATGCTTTACAGGTAGAAGATACTAATGGAGTATATATCGTTCCTGCTTTTACGGGACTTGGAGCACCTTATTGGGATCCTTATGCTAAAGGAACAGTCGTTGGCTTAACTAGAGGCTGCACTAAAGAACATTTTATTCGTGCGGCATTAGAATCAATTGCTTATCAAACAAATGATGTTTTAAAGGCAATGTATGAAGATACTAAGATTACTTTAAAAACCTTAAAAGTTGATGGCGGTGCCAGTGAAAATGACTTTTTGATGCAGTTTCAAAGCGATATTTCTAGTTGTAATGTTGATCGTCCTGAAGTAGTAGAAACAACGGCATTAGGAGCTGCTTATTTAGCGGGACTAGCAACGGGCTTTTGGAAAGATAAAAAGGATATTTTAAATAACTGGAAATTACAGCATCAGTTCCAGCCAATTATTGATGATCAAAAACGAAATGAACTAATAGCTAATTGGAATAAAGCGGTTCGTTTCACTTTAAAATGGAAGGAAATGTAAAAAATTCAGACATTTATGCCTGAATTTTTTCTTCATCAATAAAAGTACGATAAATAGCTCTAATAGCATTTTTAAAGTGAACGTTTTTAACTCCAATGATAATATTTAACTCTGAAGAACCTTGATCAATCATTTTAATATTAATATTTTCTTTAGCTAATGCAGTAAAGATCTTGGCAGCAGTACCGCGACCATCTTTCATACCTCTGCCAACAACAGCAATCAAAGCAAGATCAGATTCTAATTCAATTGAATCCGGTTGGACAGCTCGATGAATTCCCGCTAAGATTTTTTGTTCCTTATCAATAAAACTATCAGTTTCCACAATAATGTTCATTGTATCAATTCCAGAAGGAGTATGTTCAAAAGATAAATTATTATCTTCTAAAACTTGTAAAACCCGACGACCAAAACCGATTTCACTATTCATCATGTCTTTTTCAATACTGATGGTTGCAAAGCCTTTTCTTCCAGCAATCCCGGTAATGACATGATCTGGTTTATGGCAAGTTGTTTCTACGATCAAAGTACCTTCATCTTCGGGACGATTAGTATTTTTGATTTGAATTGGAATACCTTCATTACGGATCGGGAAAATTGAATTTTCATGTAAGACACTAGCACCCATATATGAAAGTTCTCGTAATTCTTTATAAGTAATTGTAGCAATCGTATCGGGATTTCTAACAATTCTTGGATCAGCAATCAAGAATCCGGAAACATCAGTCCAGTTTTCATATAAATCAACATGACCATTACGAGCTACGATAGAACCGGTAATATCACTACCACCACGTGAAAATGTTTTGATCGTATCACTATCATCATTTAATGAACCATAAAATCCGGGAATAACACAATTTTTAACGCCTTTTAAACGTTTAGATAAAATAGGATCTGTTTTTTCATAATCGTAGTTTCCATTTTTGTCTATAAAAATAACTTCTTTAGCATCAATAAATTCAAACCCTAAGTAATTAGCTAAAACAATTCCGTTTAAATATTCACCACGACTAGCAGCATAATCTAAACCTACTTTATCAATAAAAGCTTTTTTAATAATCTCAAATTCATGTTCTAATGAACAATCTAATTTTAAATCATTGATAATATCTTGATAACGTTTTTTAATTAAAGCAAAAGTTTTTTCAAAAGTATCTTGATCTTTAGCGTTATAGGCCTGATACAATAAATCAGTTACTTTAGTATCTTCTTTGAATCTTTTTCCTGGTGCTGAAGGCACAACAAAACGACGTGATTGATCACTTTTGATAATTTTTGCTACTTTTTTAAATTGAGTTGCATCGGCTAGTGAAGACCCGCCAAATTTAACTACTTTATTCATAAAGTTCCCCCTTAATAAATATCTTACTAAAAAATACCATTTTTTTATGATTACATCAAGAATATTAACTAAAATATTAAATATTTTTATAAAAAAAGATGTTTTTTTTAAACCAATCAAAATTTGTCAATAATACAAATAAAAACAAATCGATTTTATTAAGAAATAAACAAAAAAATTCACTTTTATAGCCGATTTTAGTGGTTACAATATAAAAAAATATAGATAGAGAGGTAAATTATGGCAGAGAAAAAGAAAAATTATGAAATTAAAATTATCTTAGGGTATGATAGTAACGGCAAAGCCATTTATACATCAGTTTTTACTGACAGTTATCCTAAAGTAGAAATCTTACGGTGCAGCAGTGATAAACTCGTAGAAGAAACTCAATTTAAAGAAGCAATTGAAGGCTGGTTAAGTCATATTAAAAATAGTGTTAAACCCCAAAGTTATAATAAATATCAATCAACAGCTAGATTGTATATTCTTCCAAAATTAGGAAATTGTGATATTCGTTTATTAACGGCAATTGATGTTAATCAGTTTTTGGAACAAATGGCATTATCGGGGCGTCAGGATGGTAAAGGGTTGTCTAAAAGTAGTTTAAAAACAGTCTTGTTTGTAATTAAAGAAACATTTCAGTATGCTTATAATTTTGGTTTACGCAGTGAAGTTCTTACTAATATTGTTTTTCCTAAAAAGAAAGAAGTCGAAGATAAGTTACATGTGCTTGAAAAAAAGGATTATCAAAAAATGATCGATTATATCCAGGATGATCCAACACCATTAAATATTGGAATCGCTATTTCACTTTGTTGTGGGTTAAGAATTGGTGAATTATGTGCTTTAAAGAAAGAAGATATTGATATTGATGGTCGAATGATCAAAGTTCAGCACACTTTACAACGAATTAAGGTTTCGGGGGCTAAAACGAAGACGAAAATAGTTATTAGTTCACCTAAATCTAAAACATCAATTCGGGTTGTACCTTTACCAGAAGTTTTAGTTCCCTTGCTTACAAGAGCACTATATTTTGATAATGACTTTATTTTAAGTAAAAATGAAAAATGGATCGAACCACGCCGGTTATCACGCTATTTTAAAAAGCTGTTACAAAAATTGGAAATTAAAGATACTAATTTTCATACTTTAAGACACACTTTTGCTTCACTTTGTATTGCTTCAGGAATGGATGATCGGACTTTAAGTGAAATTTTAGGTCATTCAAGTGTTAATATAACGCTTGACCGTTATGTTCATCCTAATTTGAAAATTAAACATGAAATGATGAATAAAGTTAATTTTATTTAATCCATGAAACAGTATTTTACACTGTTTCATAGATTAAGTAATATTTATTTATAAATCTATAAATAAACAATTTGACCAGATTCTTAAAATAAGATAGAATTATAACTAGTTAGGCGGGATCACCCGTCATTTTGTTTAACTGAGGTGGCAAAAATGAAAGAAAAAAAATATACAATGGGTGACATTGCGAAAATGGCTGGCGTTGGTAAAAGTACCGTTTCTCGTTATTTTAATGGCGGCTATGTCAAAGAAGAAACTAGAAAAAAGATAAAAAAGATAATAGATCAATGTCACTATGAACCAAGTACAATTGCACAATCACTAAAAGCTAAATATTCAAAAGTTATTGGGATTGTAGCACCATGTCTAGATTCAATCACTACTTCAAGAGTATTAATGATGGCTGATCAGTATCTAAAAGATCACGGTTATACAACCTTGATCATTAATACTAATCATGATGAAATGCGGGAATTGACTTCGATTGAACAATTATGGCGCATGAATGTTGATGGAATCATTTTGATGGCTACTACCGTTACTTTAGCTCATCAAAGTATTGCTGCCAAATTGGATATTCCATTACTATTTGTTGCCCAGCGCTATGGTGCGGGAATATCAATTATTAATGATGATTATAGTGCTGGTTATGATGTAGGCCAATATGTAGCTAAGATGGGGCATCGTCATATTTGTTATGTTGGGGTAAATGGTAAAGATGAAGCAGTTGGGATAAATCGTAAAAATGGGGTTGTTGCCGGTTTAAAAGATCATGGTGTTAGTAAAATTGATTTATTGGAAACTGATTTTTCAATGGAAAAAGCCCATAAAAAAGCAAAAGAATATTTAGAGAAAAAAAGACCAACGATTTTTATTGGGGCCACGGATAATATTGCTTTTGGGTGTTTAAAGGCAATTAATGAATTAAATTTGAAAATGCCAGATGATATTTCATTGGTTGGTTTTGGCGGTTATGAAACTTCGTTGTTTATTACCCCAAGTTTGGTTACAGTGCGATTTAATAATGAGGAAACTGGAGTTTTAGCAGGTAAAACGATCATTGATTTAATTGAAGATAATCCAGTAGCTAATGTCCAGGTTGTTGATTATCAGTTGATTTTAGGAAATAGTGTTAAAAACTTAAAAAATTAAAGCGTTATTCTTTTGAATATCGTTTTTTTTAAAAAAAAGTGGAACCGATACCACTTTTTTTGGTAAATCTATTGACATACTGTATTGAAAGGTATATATTATAGACATGGAACCGATACCATAAAAGAGGAGGAAAAGAAATGGATTACAACAAGATTGCAAAAGACATAATTGCAAATGTCGGTGGCGCAGGTAACATTACGGGAGCAATGCATTGTGCTACTAGATTAAGATTAAATTTAGTTGATGAAAGTAAAATCAACGAAGATGCTTTGACTGATATTGATGTCGTTAAAGGAACATTTTTAGCTAAAGGACAGTATCAAATTATTTTAGGTCCGGGTCTAGTTAATTTAGTATGTGATGAAGTAACTAAGATTTTAGGAATTAAACAAGATGAAGCTGTAGAAGTCAAAGAAGAAGAAAAAGAGGGGAATTTATTACAGCGAGCAGTTCAATTATTAAGTGATATATTTGTTCCAATTATTCCGGCTATCGTGGCTGGCGGGTTATTGATGGGAATCAATAATATCTTAACAGCTCAAGGTTTATTTTTTGATGGCAAAAGTTTAATTGAAGCTTATCCACAATGGGCCGATCTAGCGACAATGATCAATGTTTTCTCTAATGCCGCTTTTACTTTCTTACCAGTTTTAATTGGATTTAGTGCAACTAAAAAGTTTGGTGGAAATCCTTATTTAGGGGCTGCCATGGGAATGATCATGGTGCATCCGGATTTATTAAATGCTTATAATTATGGTAAAACCGGAGTAGAAGTACCAATTTGGAATATATTTGGTTTATCAATTGAAGCAGTTGGATATCAAGGAACAGTTTTACCAGTATTAGGGGTTTCTTGGATCTTAGCTAATATTGAAAAAAGATTACACAAAGTAACTCCAACCTGGTTAGATAATCTTACAACACCATTATTATCAACATTGATTACTGGATTTATTACATTTATTGTTGTCGGACCAATTTTAAGAGAAGCCGGGGTTTTATTATCAGATGGTATTTCTTGGATGTATAATTCTTTAGGAATGTTAGGGGGAGCAATTTTTGGATTCTTCTATGCACCAATTTGTTTAACGGGAATGCATCATAGTTTTATTGCCGTAGAAACCCAGTTATTAGCAGCTGTGGAAACAACAGGCGGATCATTTATTTTCCCAACAGCATCAATGTCAAATGTGGCTCAAGGGGCAGCTGTTATCGCTATTTTATTAATCACTAAAGATCAAAAATTAAAAAGTATTTGTTCATCATCAGGGGTATCTGCATTACTAGGAATTACTGAACCAGCAATGTTTGGGGTAACTTTGAAACTTAAATATCCATTTATTGCTGCAATGGCGGGTTCAGCTGTAGGTAGTGCTTATTTAGCAGCAACCAAAACACTTGCGATTGCTTTAGGAGCAGCTGGGTTACCAGGATTTATATCAATTGAAGCTGATTCATGGTTGAATTTTGGAATTGGAATGGTATTAAGTTTTGCAGTAGCTTTTGCCTTAACAATTGTTTTATATAAACGAAATGAAGCTAAACAAACAAGTAATGAATTACCAAAAAATACAAATACAACTACAACAAAAGAAGAAGTAACTAAAACAGAAATTATTACTGCTCCATTAGCAGGAAAAGTAGCACCAATTGAAGCAGCACCAGATGAAATTTTTGCCCAAAAAATGATGGGTGACGGTGTCGTGATTTTCCCTGAAAATGATTGTTTAACAGCACCGATTGATGGTGAAATTACAATGATTTTCCCAACTAAACATGCTTTGGGAATTAAAAGTGATGATGGGGTGGAAATATTAATTCATATCGGTTTAGATACAGTAAAATTAGATGGTAAACCATTTAATTTATTAGTAAGTGAAGGACAAAGAGTTAATCAAGGGGATAAATTAATTGAAATTGATTTTAAAATGATCGAAGAAGCTGGCTGTGCCACTGCTACACCAGTAGTAATTACTAGTCAAAATAAATTTACGATTGTCAAAGAAGATAATGTTGCTGCAAATGAAGCAATCATGAAATTAGATTAAGGAGATAATATGGCTTGTTTAACTAATGAAGAAATCAAAGCTTTGGAAAAAGAAGCATCAAAAGATGAATATCGTTTAGCCTATCATTTAATGCCGCCAACTGGCTGGTTAAACGATCCTAATGGTTTATGCAAATTTAAAGATACTTATCATCTTTATTATCAATATTCACCAACAAATTGTTACGGGGGTGACAAATTCTGGGGGCATTATAGTACTAAAGATTTTATCACTTTTAAAAATGAGCCGGTAGCTTTATATCCTGATATAGCATTAGATCAAGGGGGCGTTTATTCAGGATCAGCGATTGTCAAAGATCAAACTATTTATTATTACTATACCGGTAATGTCAAACATCCTGGTAACTATGATTATGTCAATTCTGGTCGGGAACATAATACGATCATGTTTACTAGTCAGGATGGTTACAAATTTACTGATAAAGTATGTTTGATGAAAAATGAAGATTATCCAAGTGATCTTACTTTACATGTTCGTGATCCTCAAGTAACTAAAAACGGTGATCATTATAATATGATCTTAGGGGCAAGAACGAAAGAAGATGTCGGGTGCTGTTTATTATATCGTAGTGATGATTTAAAACATTTTGAGTTAGTTAATCGAATTGTTACTAAAGAAAAGTTTGGATATATGTGGGAATGTCCTAATTTGGTTTCTTTTGATGATCAAATGGTATTAATATGCTGTCCACAAGGGGTAGATAAACAAGGATATAATTTTGAAAGTGTTTATCAAAATGGGTATTTTTTAGTAAGTGGTGATCTTGAAAAAGAATATCAGTTAAGTAAGTTTGTCGAATTAGATCATGGTTTTGATTACTATGCACCTCAATTATTACTTGATGATAATAAACGGGTGATCATGGTTGGCTGGATGGGCTTGCCAGATACTGATTATACTAATCCAACTACGAATTATAATTGGCAACATGCCCTTGCTTTACCACGCCAGCTAACATTTAAAAATAATAAAGTATATCAATATCCAATTGAAGAAACTAAAAATCTTCGAGCTAACCAGAAGGATATGGTTGTAAATAAACAG
Source organism: Thomasclavelia sp. (assembly GCF_017889095.1). Classification (GTDB taxonomy): domain Bacteria; phylum Bacillota_I; class Bacilli_A; order Erysipelotrichales; family Coprobacillaceae; genus Thomasclavelia. The sequence continues at coordinate 7,610 of NZ_JAGHEW010000171.1, forward strand.
CTAAAGATGGATTTAGATACTAATAATTTTGAATTATATCTGCCAGTAAATAATCATGATTTTCAAATTCATTTAAGAAATGATGCTATAATCGATTATCACGATAATTTATTAACTCTATCAATGAAAGAAAGTGGTTATGGTCGTGATGCTAGACATATTGAAATTGATAAATTAGAAAATATGACTATTTTTAGTGATACATCATCTTTAGAAATCTTTATCAATGATGGTGAATTTGCATTAACTACGCGTATATATGATCGTAGTAAGAAACTTGAAATATCTATTGACACTAATATTACTTGCACTTACTATGAGTTAAATGGATATAAAATTATTTAAAAGGGCTTAGGCCCTTTTAGTTTTTGTAGTAAATTTTGTTAATCAAAATTATGAATAAATGATAATTACAGTGAAGATGTGACCATTCAAAAGTTGATGGGAACCCGACTATGGCGGGTGCAAAAACAAAACTATAGCCTTGGAACTAGCCATTTCCAAAATTTGGCTCGGACTTTTTTCAGTACTAAATTGAAGTAAGTTAAAACAAGTAGAGATAAATATCTTATTAAAAATGATACTAGATATATGGATTTTTAAATATAATGTGCTATAATGTATGTGAAATTGGAAGTAATATTTTAGTTTCGAATTCATAGTATATTAATGGATAAAAATATCCAAACTATAATTGAGCGATTTATCGTTCTGAGGGTGTGGCAGATAGCACATGCGAATCTGCTGTTCTACCTGCACAGTGACATAAGAACCTGATGCAGATGAACAAACCAAGGGAAGGTGATTGGGCCCCGAGCCTGGCACGGGCTAAATAACAAATGTGGTATTTGGCTTCAAAAAGAAGTCCCAATCATAGGATACATGTAAATAATGTATCCTATTTTTTTTAAGGAGTGTACTAATATGAATGATATTCTATATAGAAATGCTGAATTTTATCAAAACGAAATATTACCTTACTTCTTTTTACTGGAAAGCAAGAAATACATAATGTTAATTAAAACTTCTGGACATGATTTTTCTCACCTCGTAGGCAAACAATACTCTAAAAATTTTTTTATAGCGAGAATGAAGACAAAAGAGTTTTTTAGAAAAATTTTAAACAAAGAAATAAAATATGATGATTTAATTAATTTTGATCGAGAGAAATATTCTCAGGAATATAATTGGATTCAAAATAAGAATACTATCTTTATAGAATTATTTTCTTCTTTCATTAACGAAATTAATCTAAAAATGTATAAGAATAGCAATCATGAGTTGTATACAAATATTGATTTAGACTATTATCACCAAAAGGGTAATGAAAATATTTCTATTTTAGGTATTAAAGGAAGCGATGAAGAAAATTCATTTGTATTTAACAGTATACTTTCTAATGATGATGAGGATTTAATAAAACGTTTCAGTAAAAACAAACAGATTTTCATTATAAAAAATCATAAGGTAAGAAAATTAGATATAAACAAAGCAATTAACAAAATTGGATTAAATCTAAAAGATTCTCCAAGAAATACTTATAATCAAAGAAAGAAATCATCGAAAACTAATAATATTCTAACTAATCAGGATATAAAATGCATAAATCGATTATTATTAGGAAATCTATCTATAGAAAAAGGAGAAAATGGGAAAAAGTCAATCAAAATAACTAGAAATAAAGTAATTCTTGAAAAGGGAATAAGATTAGACCTTAAAAATCTGGATACATGTGAAAAGATTGCATATTTTATAAATGAAACATACGGTTTCAAAAATTAAAATATAAATTGTATAGAAATGATAATATTCTAAGGATATGGCAGATAGTGATGTGATTTTGCTATTTTGACAAGTAGAAACATAAGAAGTTGTCTTGAAAAGATAAACCACGCAGGAGGTAATTGGACTTGCAAGCCTGATTCACGGGCTAATAAAATAATGTGAAACATCAAGGATAAACCCTTGTAATCCAATTGCGGAGCGTGTGCTCCTTTTTCTTTTTATATAAAAGAAATATTAAAACTGATTTTTCTAAAAGTCTGTTTTTAGAGGAATGCAGGTTCATTATTTTTTTACCTGAATATTTTTAAAAAATTTGATATTTACACTAGACCTATATAAATAAAATACAAGTGATATAATATAGTCAATTAAGATATGAAAAGCTTAATTTGGATAGTTTATAGTCTTGCTGTAATAGTTGAATTTATATTAGAACGATTTTTTCTGTTATGATATAACCATAATTAAGGCAGTGAACATGTCGGTTTTAGCGTATATTTCCGTCTTTATACTTTTAAATATAATAGGATACAAATCAAAAATAATTAATTTTTATATGATTAATTTCTATTTTTTCATTATTTTATACGAAGACTATAGATTTCACATATTTTCTTGATGGTAAAATATGCTTGAAGATAGAAGAAGTCTATGAATTTTATATTTAATTTAAAAATTTATGAAGGTAAAATGATATGATAGATATTGTGGAATAATAATCTCTATAATAAATTGTTTAAAAAAGGAATATGCTGGTGTGAGTGGCCGTTTATTTGCAAAAGCTAATAAGTCAAAGCTACGAAGCCGATTTTGATGGTTTTGTTTTTTCAAAGCAAAATCTAAACTTATTAAATATTATGAAAAAGAACTGGGAGCTGCTTTAATTAATTCAAGAGAAAGATTGATGTGTATTGATGAAAGGAGTGCAAAGATATTATATGAAAGATACTTTAAAAAATGATTTTCCTTTAGATGATGTTGGCGGGATGCTTACGGAACCATTAGGAGATTATACACTTTATAATTTTCGAGAAATAATTAAATATTGTAATGAAAGAAAAATAGAACCAAAGAATTTATCAGAAGCTGAATTGAAACAGTTTAAATTAACCGATTAAAGTGAAGTGAACCCAATTTGTTGGACACTTATTTAAATTTATTTTTAAGCAGTTAATAGGGATTGGTTCCTGTATTGTACAGGAGTCAGTCCTTTTAATTTTTCTGTAATTCTTTGAGTATTATAATAC
>NZ_JAGHEW010000172.1 GCF_017889095.1 Thomasclavelia sp.
CAAGAATGTTAGAAGCTAGATTAAATGTTTTCTTTAAAGATAAGATAACAATTGTTCGTAAAGCATCGTATAATGAATTTATTAATTATACTAAAAGAGAATTGTTAAATGTTGACTTTGTTATTTCGACAATTCCATTAAAGAGTGAACATATTCCTACCATTACTGTTGACTTTGCTTTAAATAATCAAGATATCGAAGCAATTTCTAAATTTCTAACATCAATTTCTTTAAATAAAATGAAGAAATCAAATAAATTTTTTGACAAAAATCTCTTTATTCATTTAGATGAAATAGACTCTAAAGAATCTTTATTAAAACAAATGTGCCAATTAATGAAAGAACAAAATATTGTTGATGATAATTATTTTGATTGTGTTATGGAACGTGAAAACTTAGCCAAGACTAATATGAATGAAGTATTTGCAATACCACATCCAATGCGTTTATGTGCTAAAGATACTAAAGTCGCTGTTGCCATCATTGATAAACCATTAACCTGGTATCGACAAGATACGGTTCAGATTATCTTTTTATTAGCAATAAAACAAGGTGACCAGCAAGACATTGAGCACCTTTATGATATCTTTATTGAAATTGTTAATAATGCTAAGTTACAGCAAAGTATTATTCATAGTTACAATTATGATAGCTTTATTAATAATTTATCAGAAAATATAGAATAATTTCCTTAAAACTCAAATACCAAATTATTTTGATATTTGAGTTTTAATTTATTAGGATACAAGCAATAAAATTTTTTCATCAACATTTTACATATTAAATATTCATTAACTATATTATCAAAAATATTTATAACTTCATTATCATTTCCTGATTCTTGAAGTTTTTTAATACATTAATTAAAGTTTGAAGTCATCTATTAGTTCTCTTGTTTATCTTTATTCTATCAAATACATAATCATCACTACTTTTATAGTGTTATCCTAAAAACAATTCATCTATAAACCATTACTTTTATCCAGTTAATATCCATAAAAAAAGTTCGTTAAAACGAACTTTTTTGACACCAGCTTAAAATAACAATAAATTTCTTATTTATAAAGATATTGCTGCATAGAAACCATCACGAATTGCATTAGCAACTTTACCAACTTTTTCGCTATCACCAACAATTCTTGTTTTAGTTGGATAAAGATTTCTAATTTCATTAGCTAACTTATCATCTGACTTCATTCCAAAGGCTCTAATGATCGTATCAGCATTTAAAGCAGTTTCTTGTCCATCTTTTTGATAAACAATACCCGCATCAGTAAATTCAATTACTTTAGCATTAGTAAGCACTTCAATATTATATTCACTAATTTTAGCAAAAATAGAAGCTTGATTTATAAATAACACATCTTTAGCAATATTATCTGCCATTTCTATAATTGTAACTTTTTTATTATGCTCACTAGCTAACTCAATAGCACTATCGATACCTGATAAACCGCCACCACACATAATAACTTTTTCACCTTTGACCATTTCTTTATGCATATGAGCATCAATCACACTAATTACATTATCATTATCAATACCTTTAATATTAGGAATAATTTCATTAGCGCCACAAGCAACAATAATTTGATCAGCATTTTTTAAAATTGGATCATCAGCCTTTACTTCATAATTATAATGAATTGTTACGTTTAATTTATCTAACTGAACGGCATACCATTTTACCAATTTTTTAAGTTGATCTTTAAACTTAGGTGTTGCAGCAACACTTAGTTGACCACCTATCATTGTCGTCTTTTCATAAAGTTCAACATGATGGCCTTCAATTGCAGCAACTCTGGCTGCTTCTAACCCAGCAGGTCCCCCACCAATAACCACGACACTTTTAGCATTAGTACTTGGTTTGATTGCAAAGCGTTTTTCTTCACAGGCTTGAGGATTTACAGCACAGCTTAATTTAGTCAATCTACCTACAATTCGTCCTACACATTCTTCGTTACAACGAATACAAGGACGGACATCTTCTTCATGATCATTCATTAATTTATTGACTGTTTCTGGATCAGCAATAAATTGACGACCAAACATTACAAAATCAGCTTCTTTTGATTGAATTAATTGTAATGCAGTTTCAGGAGTGTGGTTTCCAGCATTCATGATTGGAATATTTACATGTTTTCTAGCTTCTTTACATACATAAGCCATACATGCATCACCTAAATAAGCAGTTGGAAAAATATAATCAATTCTTTCATAACATCCAACATCAATATCTAATGCATCAACACCTGCTTTTTCTAAAATTTCAATTAGTTCCATGCTTTCTTGTAATGTTCTACCTTCAGCAAATAAATGATCTAAAGCAATTCTAAAAATAACTGGTAAATCCACTACCTGCTTAATTGATTGAACAATTTCGGTTGCAAAACGCATCCGATTTTCAGCACTGCCACCATATTCATCAGTTCTTTTATTCCATACTGGTGACATAAACTGATCAACCAAATAACCAGCATGACCATGAATTTCAATGGCATCAAATCCAGCATTTTTAGCAATAATCGCACTATTAGCAAATTCGCCCATAATTTTTTTAATATCCTCTTTACTTAAAGGACGACATTTCATATCAGGATTAAATGTTGATGGTGTATCACTTGAAGAAAATGGTGGTTCACCATACATATTTGGAAAAGCATTTCTTCCCGTACCACAACTAATTTGACAACAAATTTTAGCTCCATAGCGATGAGTTGCTTCAACTACTGTAGTTAATTTAGGGATAACATAATTATTTTGTAAAATTCCCTCTAAAGATCCTTGAGCTAAATCAGGATTTAAGAATTGACATCCCATGATGATGAGTCCTACTCCCCCTTTAGCCCGTGCTTCAAAATAATCGATTTCATCGTTGTCAATGCAGCCATCAATATGTGAAGAATTAGTTCCCATTGGTGCCATTACAAAACGATTTTTAACTGTCATGTTACCTATTTTAAAAGGTGTAAATAAAATATCATACTTCATCATCTTTACCTCCGTCATTACTTTAATTTTATCTTGTTATAATAAAAAATAACATAGCTAAAAAAACAAATATCTACATATTATTTGGATAAA
>NZ_JAGHEW010000173.1 GCF_017889095.1 Thomasclavelia sp.
CTAATATATAGTGTGTGTTCACCTAATTAAAATATCATCTTTAAATCATTAATAATTTGCTCAATGTCTTGCTCATAGTTTTTCTCACCTTCTCTAAAATATGAAAGATGATCATTGGAAATATGAATAAGCACATTAACGTAGTTTTTATATTATGCTTGCGACTGTATTTGGAGTTTATAACTACTAGATAGTTGTGGCTGTTATAGTAAAAAATTGTGGGATATTGGCATAATTATTTATATTATAAAACTTTAAAAGTCATTAAAATTTAAACAATCAAATTGTTTCTTTATTAAATGTATCGATGATTTTAAGTATTTGTTCTAAATCCTGTGGATTCAGTGTTCTTACTATGTTAAACAATAATACTAATTGATCATTAGCAACAATTTCTTTATACAGTTCCAGTAGTTCAGGTTTGTCTACTAAGTATTTTAGGTTTTCATCATGATTATTAATATTAGTAGTACTTGAATTGTAAAAATTAACTTCATTTTCAGCTTTCTTTATAACAGTAACACAATCAATATTCAAGGCTTTGCATACAACAGGTAAGATATCCATATCAATGCGTGATTTACCATCTTCGTATCTTTTTAATGTACTTTTTGTTTTAATGCCACCAATTTTATCTACCAGTTGATCTAAACTTATTTCTTTACGTAATCTTTCATATTTTAAAATCTTACCTATTTCTTCATAAAGTTTCATATCAATTTTAGCCGTTATTTCACCTTTTTAAATGTAATTGTACAAAAAAATGGAGCGTTGCAACAAATTATATGCTAAATATTTGGAACAAAAATCAATCATTGACAAATAAAATTATATTATTGTTTTGTCTAGAAGTGATTATTGGGAAGTAAAAAGATTATTTATTAGGTATGGTTTCTAAAAACTTTATAGAATTTTATTATTTTTGAAAATGAAATATTATATCAATAAAAAAAGGAAATCAATGATTTCCTTAACTGCGGGTTCTCCGCTTAGTTAGTTTATACATTAATTATAAACTTTAAGTTAGCTTATGTCAACTAATTATTTTTAACTTCAAACTATTTTAGATTTTTTCAATTTCCTTGATCCAGCTACGAACATCACCATCACTTGGCATTCGCCAATCGCCTCTTGGAGAAAGCGAAACTGTTCCAACTTTGGGACCATCAGGAATACAGCTCCGTTTAAATTGTTGTGTAAAAAAGCGCCAATAGAATTTTGTTAGCCATTTTTTGATTGTTTCATTATCGTATTTATCTTTGAATGCTAATTTAGTTTTTCTAAATAATTTACGTGGCTCATCGCCAAAACGAACCATGTGATAAATAAAGAAATCATGAAGTTCATAAGGACCAACAATATCTTCAGTTTTTTGAACAATTTTATCATCAATTTGAGGTAATAACTCAGGTGAAACCGGTGTGTCTAAAACATCTTTTAAAATAGTTTCAATCTTTTGACCAGTATATAAACTAGCAACATAATCAACTAAATAACGAACTAATGTTTTTGGTACTGAAACATTAACGGCATACATTGACATGTGGTCACCATTATATGTTGACCAGCCTAAAGCAACTTCAGAAAGATCACCAGTTCCAATTACTAAACCACCAACTTGATTGGCTTTATTCATTAGTATTTCTGTTCTTGTTCTAGCCTGAACATTTTCATAAGTAACATCATGAATATTTTCATCTTGGCCAATATCTCTAAATTGAACTCTAACTGATTCAGTGATATCAACTTCTAAACTGGTAACATTTAATTCGTGCATTAAACCTAAAGCATTATTTTTAGTTCTTGATGTAGTTCCAAAGCAAGGCATTGTAATGGCAATAATATCTTTACTATCATAATTTAATTGTTTAAATGCCATTGTACATACTAATAAAGCTAAAGTTGAATCTAAACCGCCAGAAATTCCAATTACTACTTTTTTAATTCCGGTAGCTTTTAAACGCTGCATTAATGCTCTGGTTTGAATATCAAAGACTTCTTTGCAACGTTTAGCTCGTAAGCTATGATCACTTGGGACAAATGGATGAGGATCATAGTAATAAGTAGTATCTAAATCAATATCAGTTGAATCAAAATAAATAATTTGATAATCATGACGAGATTTAAAAGTAGTCATTTTTCGACGTTCGCTTGATAATTTTTTTAAATCAAGATCACCATAAATTATTTCACTATCAAAACCTTTACTTTCATTAATGATCGTTCCGTTTTCACTAATTATATGATGACCGCTGAAAACGACATCAGTAGTACTTTCACCAGGACCAGCATTACAGTAAACATATCCACAGACTAGTTTGGCTGCTTGCATCGTTACTAATTGGCGACGATAGTCACTTTTAGTAGTTATTTCATTGCTGGCTGAAGGATTTAAAATTAAATTAGCACCATTTAATGCTAAATCAATGCTTGGAGCATCAGGTAACCAAAGATCTTCGCAAATTTCAACCCCAAATCTAAACTCTGAATTAGTAGTTGAAGCAAAAATTAATTTAGTTCCAAGGGGTACGGTTTGACCGTTAAAGTTGACCATTATATTTTCTTTAGGAGCAGGTTCAAATCTTCTTGCTTCGTAGAATTCTTGATAATTAGGTACATGAGTTTTTGGTACTAAGCCTAGCAGTTTGCCTTGATGTATAATAGCGGCAACATTATAAAGACTGTTTAAGTGCTGATATGGAAGACCCACTACTACAATAATATCTTTATTTTTAGTTTCATCAATGATTATCTGCAATTGTGTTTTAGCTTCATTTAATAATCTTTCTTGATTAAATAAATCTTCACATGTATAACCAGTTAAGCAAAGTTCTGGTAATACTAATACTTTTGCCTGGTTGCTGCTTACTTGTTCAATTAGGTTAATTATATTTTTACTGTTGTTAGTTGCGTTAGCAATCATTGTATCAAAAGATGCTGCAGCAACACGAATATATCCATCTTTCATTGTATCTCCTCCAATGATTATATTTTACACTGATAAATGTTGATAAACAAGTTAAGAAAAAAATAATGTAAAGTTTCTGATTATTTTTTGATACCTAAACTTAAATTTAAATTCTAATAATAAGAC
>NZ_JAGHEW010000174.1 GCF_017889095.1 Thomasclavelia sp.
GAAGTAAACTGTGCTAATTGTTTTGAGGTTGCTTTTGGTGCAATCACAATAAAATAATATAATATTGATAAATGCCTACTCAATGTTATTTTCACATTTTCCCTCCTCATTTCTAGTGTAAGCTAATTTTATTACAATTATACTATACTAAAATAATTTGGAAAACAAAAAAGAGGTCAATTTCGACCTCTTTCATTATCTACAAGTAAGACCAGCTGCTTCTTGTTCTTTGATAGTTTCATCTAAAGAAATATAAGCAACTTTGTTACCATCAGTAGAAGTAATCACACCAGCATCAGCTAATTGATTCATATCAGCTTCTTCATAATTAATTTCTACATATAAAGTAATGATAGTTCCTCTAGTAACATATTCAGCTGTTACACCATCTAATGATCCATAATCAATGTTGATTGATTTAACATACGACTCTAAATATTCAATCGTTGTATTTTCATCAATTAAACTAGTAACATCATATTCAATTACAGCTTCCATTGTACTTACTTTGTCATTAGCTGCTTCGATCGTAGTTGTATTTGTAGTCAACTCATCAATATTGCCTTTACATATAGTTGTAGTTTTATTACTAGTATCTTTTTTTGTAACTGGTTCTTCAGTAGTTTTTTCTTCGCTAACATCTTTTTTAGTTAAGTTTTTTTCAATGCCGCTACTACATCCAGTTATAACTAATGCAAGCATCAGCATACCTAATAGCTTCTTCATGTCTTCTTTCATTTCCTATTAAAAGACGATTATTACATATCTTTGTTTTAACTATTAGTATCAATAATATTTAATTATTTTATATTATCTACTTATCCTAAAATAATAAAATTATTTACAAGTAAGACCAGCTGCTTCTTGTTCTTTAATAGTTTCATCTAAAGAAATATAAGCAATTTCTTTACCATCTGTAGAAGTAATTACACCAGCATCAGCTAATTGTTCCATATCAGCTTCTTCATAATTGATTTCTACTTCTAAAGTAATAATTGTTCCTTCAGTAGTGTATTTAGCAGTTACACCATCTAATGAACCATAATCAACATTCATTGATTTAACGTATGATTCTAAATATTCAATTGTAGTAGTATCACTAACTAAACTAGTAACATCATATTCAATTGTAGCTTTCATAGTACTTACTTTGTCATCAGTTGCTTCGATTGTAGTTGTATTTGTAGTCAACTCATCAATATTTCCTTTACATACAGTAGTAGTTTTTTCACCACCACCGCTACATCCAGTTACAACCAATGCAAGCATTAACATACCTAATAATTTTTTCATAATTTTCCCTCATTTCTTAATCTAAAATCTACTCTTATCATACCATTTTTTCACAATAATAGATACTAATTTACCGTTTTTTTACAACTTTTTTCCAATAATATCACAAAATTATGATATTATTAACTAATTTTAATACTATCTTATTAGCGTAACTTCCATAAAAAGCAATAATAAATAATCATATCCTGCTACTAAAATCAAAGATATGTTTCTATATTCAAAATAAAGAAAAAGATCACAAAAAAACAACTATCTTCTTTTCTAGATAGTTGTTTTATATTTATCTATTTAATAACATTATTGCTTAGCTAGGATTTCTTTTAACTCATCTTCACTAAATTGATATTTAGTGTTACAAAATTGACAACAAAGTTCAGCACCATGATCTTCTTCGATCATCGCTTTTAATTCGTCTTTACCTACAGTTATTAAAGCATTTGCCATTTTTTCCTTTGAACAATCACATTCAAAGCATAAATCCTGAGTTTCGGTTATTTCGACATCAGGAAATAATGATTTAAGAATTTCTTCTGGTGATTTACCATCATTAATTAAACTAGAAACTGGTGGACAGTTTTTTACTGCTGCTTCAATATAATCAATATCTTCGTCAGTTGCATCAGGGAATAATTGAATAATGAAACCGCCAGAAGCCAAAACCTCATTAGTATCATTAACTAATACCCCTAAAGAAACAACCGAAGGTGTTTGTTCACTAACAGCAAAATAATAGCTAAAATCATCACCAATTTCACCAGTTTGTAACGGAACAGAGCCGGTAAATGGTTCTTTTAGCCCCATATCTCTAATCACTTGAAGAGTTCCCTGATTTCCTACAGCTACACCTACTGCTAACTTACCAGTATCATTATAAGTATAATGAACTTCACCATTACCAACAAAACCTTTAATTTTTCCATCACCATTAGTAACTGTCATCATTGTTCCAATTGGTCCACCACCATTAATAACTACGGTCATTTTTTCATTGTTTTTATTCATTTTCGCCATCATTAATGAAGCTGACATCATTCTTCCTAGAGCTGCTGATGCTGTTGGCCATAAATTATGATGCTTTCTCGCTTCTTCAACTAAATCAGTTGTTTTACAAGCAAAAACTCGACAATTCTTACTATTTACAATACCTCTAACTAAATAATCTTTCATAAACGCTCCCTATAAAAATATCACAATCGATGATAAAATCATCGGAATCAACATTGATAAAATAATAAAATATATAAAAATCTTTTTTGCTTTACTACTCATATCTATATCCTTTAATATATGAAAAAAAGCGACAAGCGCTTTTATTTCATTTCATCTAATAAATCATCAACATCATCGAATGTTGGATGGTTAGAAGAAGGTGTATCATCTTTAATTTCAACATCTCCATTACCATCATGACGATCTAACATTTTACCAGTATTGAATAAAGATTCAATTTGTTCACCAGCTAATGTTTCATATTCCAATAATGCTTCAGCAATAATTGAAAGTTTATCTTTATTAGCAAGAATAATTTCTTTAGCTTTAGCATAACACTCATCAATAATCTTACGAACTTGAACATCAATTTCATAAGCAATTTGACCAGAATGTGAATTGTTATGTTGTGTATAATCACGACCTAAGAAAACATTACCTTGACCTGAGTCATATTTAATTGGTCCTAAATCTGACATTCCTAATTCAGTAACCATTAATCTAGCAATTCTTGTTGCTTGTTCAATATCGTTATGAGCACCAGAAGTCACATCACCAAAGAATACTTCTTCAGCCACGCGGCCACCCATAAATCCAGCAATATTGGCTTTTAATTGTCCTTCAGTTTGGAAATAAGTTTCCTCTTTTGGAGTCATTAAGTTATAACCACCAGCCTGTCCACGAGGAATGATCGTAACTTTTTGCACTTTATTGGCATCCTCTAAAGTTAATCCTAATACCGCATGTCCAGCTTCATGGTAAGCTACTAAACGACGTTCTTTTTCGGTATATTTACGTGATTTTTTAGCTGGTCCCCCCATTACTCGGTCAACCGCTTCATCAATATCTGCCATTGAAATAACTTTATGATTTTCACGAACTGCTAATAAAGCAGCCTCGTTTAATACGTTTTCTAACTCAGCCCCAGAAAAACCAGGTGTTCTTTGCGCAATATTAGAAAAATCAACATCAGGAGCAAACTTTTTATTACGAGCATGCACTTTTAAAATTTCTGTACGCGCATTTTTATCTGGGTTAGCTACTTGAATTTGACGGTCAAAACGACCAGGACGTAACAAAGCAGGATCCAATACATCTGCGCGGTTAGTAGCAGCTAAAATAATGATTCCTTCATTACCGCTAAATCCATCCATTTCAACTAGTAACTGGTTTAATGTTTGTTCTCTTTCATCGTGGCCACCGCCCATACCAGTTCCTCTTTGGCGACCAACAGCATCAATTTCATCTATGAAGATAATACATGGTGCCGTTTGTTTAGCTTTTTTAAACATATCACGAACACGACCAGCACCAACACCGACGAACATTTCTACGAATTCAGAACCTGAAATTGAATAAAATGGGACACTTGCTTCACCAGAAACGGCACGAGCTAATAATGTTTTCCCAGTACCTGGTGGACCAACTAATAAAACCCCTTTAGGAATTCTAGCACCCATTTGAGCAAATTTCTTTGGATTCTTTAAGAATTCAACTAATTCTTGTAACTCTTCTTTTTCTTCATCAGCACCAGCAACGTCATTAAAACGTGTTTTTTGATTTTTCTCTAATTTAGCTCGAGAATTACCAAAATCAAATGCTTTAGCATTGCCACCGCCTTGTCCCATCATCTTGAAGATTACATACATACCTCCAAGTAATAAAACATACGGCAAAACACTAAGAATTACTCGTAAAAAGACCCCTTGATCATTTGAATCTACGATTGTAGTATCAATATCTTTATCGCTTAACAAAGCCGTTAAAGACTGTAATTCTTCTTCTGTATTAGGGATCGTAGTTGTAAATTCAACTGTTTTCTTTTCCCCTTTTTCTTTCGTTTCATATTTACCCGAAACGTCAACAACTAAAGATGATGGTACGATTTCTACTTCAGTAACATCCTCTTTTTGGATAACTTCCACAAATTCGTTGTATTTAATTTCTTTATTATTACCTTGATTCATATAGGTAACAAAAACACCAATTAAACATAAAACGACGACCCATGGAAGAATCGATTTTACTAATCCACTTTTGTTCATATACTCTCCTTACTTATAACAATCTTCTTTTAATATACCTACATATGGCAATTGTCGATATTTTTCATTGAAATCTAATCCATATCCTACGACAAAAGCATCTGGAATTTTAAATCCAACATAATCAGCTTTCATATCAAAAACACGACCTTCTTCTTTATCAAGCATTGTGACAATCTTAACACTATTTGCATTACGCTTCAAGAGCATTTCTTTAACATTAAATAAAGTTTTACCAGTATCTAAAATATCTTCAACGATCAAGATATTTTTTCCACTAACATCTTCCTTTAAATCCTGTTTAACAACTAATGTTTTTGATTTAACACCATCATAACTGCTGACATCCATATAATCAAAACGCGCATCAATTTCTAAGTATTTTGACAGTTCAGCCAAAAAAGGAACTGACCCTTTTAACAGCCCAACTAATAATACTTCTTTTCCTTGATAATCATGGTTAATTTGTTTAGCCAAATCCTGGCATTTTAAACTTATTTCAACACCACTAATTAAAATTTCTTTTATATCCTTATGCATCTTTTTCACTCCTAGTCATGTTCATAATTTTACCACATATAAATTAGGTTTTAAATATAAATACCTAATATTTTTTGCTAGATGACTAATCAAAACAATCTCACCACGATTATTAACAACTAACGGCCAAGTAGCTCTTAACTGACGGGGAATTTTGTTATCGATAAATAAACGCGAAACTTTTTTAGTTCCTCCTGCCGTAACAATAACATCACCTGGTCGCATTGTTCTAATCTCAATTGGAAATTCATCTTCAGCTAGATAAATACCTTCATTTAAATGACCTTCTCCACTTAAATAAAAGTATTCTTGAAAATCATAGCATAAATGTTCATATTTAAAACAATACTCTTTTTTTGTTTCATTTCTAGCAACACGTATATTATTATACTCTTTTATGAACCTAATATTAACGGGTAAAGCCATATTTATATTTGGTTTTGAACTTTTGATTTGTTTAATAATTTCATCAATCAAACTTTCACTAATCATTGGCGGATAAACTAGTTCTTTAACTATTTCATAAATAAAACTGTCTAATAACGTTTCTGGAATAATCGTATAATCAATCTTTCCTTGATCATGATATAATTTAAGATATTTTTGTAATTCTTGATAGCACTCCAGATATTTTCGATTATGAGAGTTAGCCCATTGTAATAGTTTAGCCACTTTTAAGTCATTGTAATCTTTTAAAACAACATTTCTAACATAATCACGAGTAAATTCCGTTTGAAAATTAGTATAATCATCACGATAACTTACTTGATGAGCATGACAGTATGAGCGCAGTTTATCTTTTCGATATGCTAAAAGCGGTCTAATCACTGTCATTTTAAATACCTCACTAACCTCTTTAATACCAAGATAACCTTTAGTATTATGACGTCTTTTTTGCATTACGATCGTTTCAATTACATCATCTAAATGATGAGCCAAAATAACTTGATTAGTATTATATTGCTTTCCTATTTGATGATAAAAACGATAGCGTAAGATACGAGCCTGCAACTGAAAGTTTTCTTTGCCATAACTTTTAGGATCAATTTCTCTTATCAAACAAGGAATTTGATTAGCTTTACAATAATTACTAACAGTTTTTTCATCAAGATCACTATCATATCTTAAATGATAATTAACATGACATACAATTAGATGATAACCCGCTTGATGTAACATATCTAATAACGCCATTGAATCACAACCGCCGGAAACACCAATTATATAGTTTTGTTCTTTATTAAGCAGTCTGTTAAAGCTCTCCATTACTTTCCTCCAATTATCTTTATCATTATAGCAAATAATTAGTCCATTAATAAAGCCTTTTTTACGTTTGCGAAAAAAAGTTCAAGTCAAGATGACCTAAACTTTTTACCATCAAGTTTTATTTTCAACCAGTTTAATAACAACAATACTAATATCATCCAAATTACTTTCCTGCAATACCTGATCCATTAAAAAAGTGGCAATTTCCTGTGGATGTTTATCCATAAATAACCTGGCATTATCACTAATTATTTTTTCAAATCCCTTACCAGTACCATCACTAGACATGATGATAATATCATCACTTTGTAATAACATATCATAACTTATCATCTTCAATTTAGAAACAACACCAACCGGTAAAGAATTAGTTGTAATCTTTTCAACAATTCCTTTTCTAATATGATAACTAGGATTAGCACCATATTTAATCATTTTCATTCTCGCACTAGCTAAGTTAATATTGCATAAATCTAAGGTCGTAAAAACATCATTACGATTTTTTATTTTCAATAACGAATTAACGGAATCAATTGTATCTTTCAAGCCAATTCCATTTAAGATTAATTTCGATAAAACTTCTAGTGTTAATTTACTTTCCGTTTCTGCCATTTTCCCTTGACCCATACCATCACTTATTGCCAAATAATGTAAATTATCATGATGAAAAACGCTAAAAGAATCCCCACAATGAAGCGGCTGTAAAGCATATTGTTGGAAACCATATTGTAAAGTATAGTGCTGCTGATGTTTTAATACTAATGAAGTATAACCTAAATAATGCATTCGATCCTTCAATGACACGATTTCTAAACTTTCATTTAAAAATGCTTCAATAATTGGAACCAATTCATTAACTACTTCATCTTTACTAATATCCAGCAAACCAATTTCTAATGTATATGAGTGCATCGAAATCTGATGGCGATATAAATAGGTAATATTAAACTGATAAGCTAATAAATGTTCTTTTAAACTATCTTCACCTAAAGGAATTTGTTGCAAAGAATCACTAAAGTTATCAAAAACATCACTTAATAACGAAAATTCATAAAATAAATCTTTCTTTAAATGAAAGTTCTCCTGATTTACTCGTTTAATTTTATCATAACTATCTTTATACTCATTGATTGCAGCTAAAAATTTATCTGGATTAATACAATTACGTTCAATATATTCCAAGTCCCGTTGACTATAACGATCTTTAAACCCTTTATTAATCAGTTTGCCTAAACGTCCCACACTGCCATCACGATAAAAACAAAGATCCCGGCTAGAACAGTGACTACAAACATCTTCATAGACATAACCAACAAACTCACCAACATTAACATCACGATTAGCTTCTTGAAAAATCGTTGTTAATTGTTTAAATAATGAGGCAAATGTATTAGCTCTTTGAATCAAGCGATTACGACTAGTTACACTTTTATATTCCTCGCTTAAAACTTTGGGCTTTTTTTTCAAGCTGGGAACAAGTAAAAATAATGTCGCACTAACAACAATTACGAAGCTATGATAAAAATAATCATATGTAATAAAAAACGGCAAAATCAAATGACTCAATAAATATCCACTCGCTAAAATAAGTTTATTATTAGGTTTATACATAAAGAAAATAGTAAAGGGAAGGATCAATGATAATATCTCATCTTTTAAATATGAATTCATAAACATTAGTACAATTGATATATATAAGATTGTGGGCATGGTACTATTTATGCCTAAATAATAAACACTAAGCAATAAATAAAATCTTAACAATATCATTGTATAAACTTGATTAATTTCTAATAAAGAAATAATCGCTAACATGATCATAATTGATAGAATCATCATTCTTTTATTAGTATAAACCTCAATTGTATTATGGACAAAAAGAGGGATTACTTCTAGGTATAGTAAGCTATGTAATATAGTAAAGGATAGTATAACTGAAATTTCAACATAATCATATTGAAATAAATATAGACAAATCAAACTTACCAAAGTAATTATCAGGGCTAAATATTTACTTTTGATAAATTTTAAATACATCATCATTTGCATTAAAATGATACTAGCAAGGGAGACTATCACTACCACATAGCTTTGATTGGATATATAGGTCGCTAATATTAATGCCAACAAGTAAGCAATTATACTGCGATATCCACATGGATAGGATATTACTAGCATTGGCAGGACAAAGCAAAGTGATGTATCATAAATTGTTACTAAACCTAAAAGGAGGGTTAGTCCAAAAATTGATAAATATGTCATTTGGGTACTAACTATTTTTTCTTTTGCTTTCGCTATTGTCAAATCCATTACATTCACCTCATAGTCAAGATTATAGTTAGTATCAAATAAATATTTTGTCATATTTTTTATTATTTAAAAAATATCTTAATTCTAAAATTACTAATAAAACGACACAAAACAAATTTTAAATAACTAATATTAATGATATTAATTAAAAAAGCGTTTTTAAAATGTCTAACACACATTAAAACGCTCTTTTCATAGCTTTAAAAATATTTAGCTAATGAACCAATAATTTATCTAAATCATCTATATCATTGATTTGTTCAATATTAGCTAATGCATTTAACATCATTTCATAACTGCTTCTATTTACCGTTTCTTTGATCTTTTCTGTTATCTCCATTTTCTTTGATAACATCATTAATAATATCTCAGCTCGTTCTTCAGATCTTCCTTCATTATGTACCTGTCTTCTAAATTCTTTGATTGACTCACACATCTCTACTTCTCCTCCTTTACTTACTTTACTGTTTTCTTCCATGATCTTTTTCAATGTTTCATCATCCACCAGATCCACCAGACTTGCTACGATCTCTAAGGCATCTTTTGATAATATCAGCCCTTTTAATATTTCGTCATTTCCCTTATAGCGATAAACTAGCTGGATCGTTTTTACCAACATATAATTATCTCTGTTTTTAAAATTATGATAATCCAGGTCAATTATATCAATGATTTCTATTTCCCAGTCATTTGATCCTTCATTTAACATACCAGGTATTTTTAGCAGCTGATTTATTGCCCCATCTTTTTTCTCCCCAGTTGATCACTTTACTATATACCGGGATTAAATTTTCGATTTTCCGATTTGGACCTAGCAGACGGTTGTATACTGCCAGGTCATAAGTAGCATCCCTTATTGGCATTGTTTTATCAAGTTTGGTCTGATTTTCTAAACCAATTAAAACATCATGGTTTTCAATAATACAGTGATAAATGATATCACGTCTTCGATCAAGGATTATGTTTCCAAAA
>NZ_JAGHEW010000175.1 GCF_017889095.1 Thomasclavelia sp.
CAACTGTCAACTTTATGACCTTAAAGATGATTGTTGACTTTGAAGAAGGAGCTGATCCAAAAAGCGTTATGCAAAAAGTTAGAAACAGCTGCAAAAAGGTTGAAGATGATTGTGAAGTCTTTATTTAATAGCTTTTATCAATGCACCATATCTTCTTTATATGGTGTTTTTTTCTAGAGTTGAAGAAAACTCTATGTTAAAATTTATACAAGGAGTGATGCATAATGAAACATATACAAATTCCTCATTATCATGGAAAACAGGATGAAATTATTCTTGAAAACATATCCCAGATAAAAGATTTTCAAATAATTGCTGATATATTTAAATTACTAAGTGATAGTACAAGAATTAAAATCTTTTGGATATTATGCCATAGTGAAAAATGCGTTCTTGATATATCTTCGTTAATGAATATGACCAGTGCTGCAATATCACACCATCTCAAACAACTGAAAAATTCTCACTTGGTAATTAGCGAACGAATTGGTAAAGAAGTGTATTATAAGGCAGCTGATACAAATGAAGCAAAATTTCTTCATAAATCAATTGAAGAATTATTAAACATTGCCTGTCCTAAAAAAGAAAGTGAAATTTTATGAAAACAAACGAATTTTCCTACATTCAAAAAAAACTAGAAAAAATTGAACCTAGAACCATGGAAGTTATTCTTCATCAAGGCAGTAATTTAGCATCCGATAATGATACAATTCATAATGTTCATACTTTTACAAGCAGAACTGATGGAAAGGGCATTGTAGAAATATATAATCTATTTAAAGGGATTGAATTTTCGTACAATACCTTTGCAGCAAAAAAGATTGACTTTCATCATGAAGCTGCAAGCCATATTTTAGAAATCAATTATTGCTATAGCGGAAGAGTAGGATGGAACATGACCAATGGCAACTCTGTTTATCTTGGTGCCGGTGATCTGTCCATGCAGTCACTAAACTGCTGTGCCAATTCAACAATGTCGCTTCCTTCTGAATTTTATCGTGGTATTTCTATCTCCATTGATTTTAAAAATCTAGATGATGAAATCTTGCATTTTTTAAGGCACATAAAATGAATCTGGATATTATTATTCAAAGATATTGTACTGATAGAGCAATTGCCATTTTCTCAAATAAATATATAGATAATATATTTTCTATACTTTTTAATAAATCACCTTATGTAAACAGCATACTATACAAAATGAAAATCATGGAATTATTATCCTATATTTATTTTTATGACCTAAGTAGAGAAAAACGAATTACTGAATGGAACTCTCAGCAAGTATATCTGATTAAAGAAATTCATGATTTTCTCACAGAAAACTATGGAAAAAGATATACGATTGAAGAATTGTCCAAAAAATACCTTATCAATACTTCTTCTTTAAAGTCTACTTTTAAAGCTGTTTATGGCATGCCTATTGCTACTTACATGAAAGAGTATCGCATGAAAATTGCTATTGATCTATTGATTAATTCAACCGACACTATTTTCGATATTGCCAATCAGCTAGGATATGAAACACAAAGTAAATTCTCAAAAGCATTTAAAGATGTTATGAATATACTTCCAAGTGAATATAGAAAAACAAATAAAAACTCATCGTCTTAAATTTATATCATAGACGCATGAGTTTTTTATGAAAAAGCATATTATAGTGATTTCTTATTTATTAAAAGCAAATACTTGAGTTCCAACAAAATTAATAACCACTAGTAAAACTTTCTTGCATCATTAGGCATTTGATGTCATTCTATTAAACTATTTATTCCCTGTATGATCCTTTATTTCCACTTCTTTTATAATATTCTTATGCACATTTCATCATATAAGCTAATCCTCATTAAAATAATTTAATGAAGCTATTTGACAACTCTCCATAGCTAAAATAACTGCATTATAAGACACTGACATAGCATTTTGCATCAACAAAAATTGAAGTATCAGAAGAATGAGTTTTTAATAAAATTGCATTTGCAATTACACAAATATCTGTACATAGTCCAATAATCTCTATTGATTTTATTTCATGTTCTCTATTTGTCATAGATAATTATTTCGTCAATTTTATCAAGCCAAATGTTTCTTTTATGAAGATAAATGAATCTCTTAATTTTGAATTGTTTCAAGCTAATCAATAAGATTCCATCCAATGATATCTATTATACAGTGTTTTACTGATAAATTCTTTCCTTTGTACCAAGGCAATTATTATAATGGATATCTTAAGCAAATGAAACTTCTCCTTGATATAGCCTTGCTCTATTAACAATTGAAAAAACTGCCTTTTGTGCTTTTTTCCCAATCGTAAGCAATCCAATCTATCAGCATCTTTAAATTTATTATATAGCAGCTCCAACGTAGGATCATTATTCATTTTCAAAATGGTTTCTTTTGCAACTTCATCATCTTAATCATGATAAACCATAATTTCATCGGCTTCTTTATAGTATGATATTTGATTTTCTTTATATGATTTTTTGTAATACTATACTGCTCTATTTCCATGACCTTTATCAAACCACCCATCATGACGACAACTATCATGATAACAAGAAACAATAGCTAAGATATCTCTTTACTTTTTTGATAAATTAAACTGATTAGCCAATAATAGGCAAAATAGCAACACTTTTAATGAATGCTTTTTGTATGATAACTGCTATGATCCATCCAAAATTCAATTTTGGTATCCAGGAATTATTGCCAAAACAAATAATCCTGTTCAATAGCGTGATTTATCACTTAAATATTTTTTATGCTCATTTCAGTAATCACTCCAGGCACACTATATTTGCATTTGATTTTTGACTTCTTTAAGCACCTTTGCAATATTGCCAACAATTGCCATTCCTTTATCTTCTATTTTTTCCGGAAGAAAAGCGTACTTATCATTGACTGCAATGTAATATGAATTTTCTAAGGCTTCTGTTAGTTCCCAAAATGGTTCTTGAATAAACATCGGTGTCATTCTTCCTACCCCCAGTTCAATAAACAATATTTTCTTGTTTTTGTTTTCAAGAATATAATCTGATATTTTTTGATACTGTTCTTCATATTTTTTGCCTTGCAGAAAATTTCCGTATCCCCGAACCCATGGAAATGCTTCAGCACCACAATGAGGGCAATGTGGTATTAGTTCAGTAGCAACCTTTGTTCCTTCATTCATAGATACGATCATATCTTCTACCGGTTTTATGGCATCCCATGTATCATCACAACAAGCATGACTACATTGGAAAAAACGATGATCACCTTGTATTTCACTGACCTTATCTTCCTTATAAAGCTTTACGAACTGGGTATCCTGATTGGTTGTAATGATGTGAAAATCTTTACCATGAAGGATGGTATCTAAATCTTTGTACGGCTCTCTGATTGGTGCATGTACAGTTGTATAGAGAAATGTAGCTAAATATCCCCAATACTCCTCTCTTGAAGAAAATGGATAAGTCATTCCATCAAAAGCACCTTTGAATCCATATTTTTCAGCAAACTTACCAAAATATTGTCGATATGATGGCGTATCATCGTAATAAAAGTCGCCACCTCCCGCCGCCGATAAACCAGAGGCTCCACCAACAACAATGCACTCTGCTTCCTGAATCTTTTTAACAAACTTTTCAATCTGTTGTTGATAAGGCAAAGGCTGCTTCTTGCTCATCGTTAAAGCGGTTCCCCCTGCTTTATATAATCCAAAATTCCTTGAATAATTCTTCATTTGTGTTTCCATAACCAAATCTTCATAAAAGCTCATTTTGCACACTCTCTTTCTAATCAATTTTATTTCTTTCAAAATCATTAAATATTAGTATTCATATAAAATGTTTTCTACCATGCTACAAGTAATAAAACATTGTGTAGCTTAAAACGACAATCACATAACTATATCAAGAAATCATTTTAAAACATATTTAATAAACATAAATATTCATTATTCTCTTTTTCAAAGCAAAGATATAAGCACTTCCACATTAATTTACTCTAATTTTACAAAATAACCATTTACTATAAGCATATAAAGATCAATCAATATACTTTTATACTTCTTTTACCGAAATATGCCATAATTAACATCTTGATATTTTTTAAATTTCATTTAATATTTTCAGTGCATCTTTAAGATTCATTGTTAACAATACCGTTTTATCTCGCACATGTTCCGGCAAAGATGTATCGTTATAATTGATACTAATCAGCTTAGCGTTATCCATTTTCTTAGTCATTTGCCAAAAAGGAAACTTAATAATTGATGGTGTCATATTTCCTACACCCAATTCCAAAAAAACAATATTTTCATTTTGATAAGTCTTGATGAAGTTTTGATAATTTTGTCTTTGTTTTTGCCATTTTTTTCCTTCTAAAAACGTTTCATCCCTTACCCAAAGACGCATGATTCTATGACAATGAGGACATCTAGGAATAGAATCAGGTTGAACCACATATTCGCTTTTCCCCTTTAACATGTAGTTTAGCGCAGGAGTGATAGGGTAGAGCTGATCGTGACATGGCTGACTGCATTGAAGAAAACGTACATCACCCTGAAATGTCCAAATATTATCGTCTAAAAACACTTTGGATACTTGTGTATCAATGTTGGTTGTTAAAATGAAATGCGGCTTTAACTTTACTAAATCAGCTAAGTCCTGGTATGGTTTTCCACCTTTTTCATTTAGCATACATTGAACATAGTCTGCAATAAAACTCCATTGTTCTTCATAATTGGAATAAACATAATTCAAACCAAAAAACAAATTATTGTAACCATATTTTTGCCGGTATTTTGAAAAATGTTTATCAAAGAACTCATTTTCATGATAGTAATTGTAGCCACAGGCACTTGATAATCCAGAGCCGATGCCTACCACAATTGCATCTGCATTATTTAAAATTTCTTTTGCTTCCTTTATATTTTTTTCATTTTGATCTCTATATTTATCTTGATAGGATATTTCATCAGGAATATTAAATACAAATTTCTTGTTATTTTTTATCATAAACCAACGCCTTTAAAATCTGGGTTAGATCACCATCAAGACCATAAGATTTATTTTGAATTGCAGCGGGGATATATACTTCTCCTTTATTGATAGTAATGTATGTAGCTAATGGAGCACTGGCTACAAAATCCATTAATGGTTTTTTGATCATCTGATTTCTCCATCCAATTCCTAATTCTAAAACAACAATTTTCTTATCATGATATTGTTGGATAAAGTCTTGTAAACGTTCCTGCTGTTGTTCATTAGGTATAAATGCTGAATTAACCATCGCATTCAAGATCATTGGTTTACCACAATGAGGACAGTAGGGAACAAGATAACTAGGGACTTTTCCATCTTTTTCCTGTTTTGACATCTCTTTTATTTTTTCTATAGCTGGATAGAGAGTTAAATGACATGGCTGTAAACATTGCATATATTTAAACCCACCTTCAATTTCATAAATATTATCAGGATCAAAACCAGCAAGTTCAAAATGATTTTCTCCATTAGAAGTAACAAAGAAATAAGGTTTGTTGCCAATCAATTCAAAAAGTGCCTGTGTATTTTCACTTCCTTTATAATTTCCTGAATAATGACTTACAAGCCTACTGATATATCCCCAATATTCTTCCATCGTTTCAAAATGTGTAAAATATCCTTCTAGAATATTTCTCATTCCATAATTGCGTTTAAAATCACCTAATAGATTTTCAAACGACAAACCGTCATCAAAAATATTAAGACCTTCAGAAATTGAAAAACCATTGCTGGCACCAATAAGAATGGCATCTGCTTCATTTATTCGTTGTCTAATCCGATTAAATTCTATCATTATTTTTTATGTCCTCCTTCATCTGCTTAACTGTATCAGATAATACCTTTGCAATATCCTCGTCTATGGTAGTCCCTTTATTTTTTAGCTGATCTGGAAGCAAAGCATCATTAGGATTAATAGTTACATAATACGCATTTGGCAATGAGTAAGTTAAATTCCAAAATGGCTCTTTAATGAACATTGGTGTCATTCTTCCTACTCCCAGTTCCAAAAACAATAATTTCTTATCTTTGTAAAGGTCTATAAAATCTCTGCATTTTTGATATTCATAATGATATCTTTCACCTTCAAGAAACTCATATCCTCTTACCCATGGCTCTAATTCACTGCCACATTTTGGGCATCTAGGAATAAGATCAGAAGGAATTTCAAGATTTTCATCTATCGCATCATTCATTTTATAAATCATATCTTTATTGTAATATAAACCATCATGACATCTATTTTTACATTGATAATAACGAAAATCTCCTTGAATTTGACTCAATTTATCATCAGTAATAACGTGTGTAAATAAAAAATCCTGATTAGTTGTTAAAACATGAAATGGTTTTTCTTTAACAATTTCCATCAAATCCAGGTAAGGCTGTTTAGCCTCACTTTCATATTGAAGAACTCCAAATCTGGCTCTAAACGCCCATTTTGCTTCTGAAGTTGGAAAGTGATAGTAATAACCATTAAAAGCACCAGTAAATCCATATTTTCTATGAAACTCGCCAAAATATTTTTGAAAATACTTATCATTACAATAAAAATAGTTGTACCCACAAGAAGCAGACATTCCCGCTGCTGCACCAATAAGAATAGCATCTGCATTGTTAACTTTTTCCACTAAATTTTCAATTTTTTCTTGATAGTTCTTTTTATCAACGAAGTTTTTAAACATATAAACTCCTCCTTGGTTGTTATTTTATAAAATACATTAAACAATTTATCATACAATTGACGAACTTGTCAATAGATGTTATTATAAAATTAACATTAAAGAAGGTGACTATATGAAATATTCCGTTAAATTAAGTGATGCAGTACATATTCTTGTCATTATTGCCTTAAATCCATTAGAAAACTTAACAAGTCAAACTATCGCTAATAGCATTTATACAAATCCCAGTTTTATTAGACAACTAATGAGCAAAATGAAAAAAGCCGGAATTTTATCAAGCGTGCACGGTCATGCTTTACCTAGTCTTGCTAAAGATGCTAAAATGATTACTCTGCTTGATGTCTATAAAGCGGTTGAAGGTGATAAACCTTTATTGCACTTAAACACGCATACTAATCCTGAATGTGGTGTAGGGGTAAATATCCAATATACTTTGCAGGAATATTATGATGATATACAACAACACATTGAAACTAAAATGGATGAAATAACTTTACAAGATATCATTGATCAATTTTTGAAAAACATTAATCAATAAACTACAAGAGGAAATGAAATTACTGTTTAGTAATAATATCATTTCCTCTTTTGCTTTTATTTAGTTTTAATAAACTGATATAATGCCCCGATTAAGTTTGCATCATTTTTAAATTGACAGGCAACAATTTGGGGAAGGGGAATTGGAGCTTGAGTTAGTTCTAGGATTCTTTTAATATTTTTTTCAAGCATTTCAAATAATAGTGGCTGTTCACTAATTCCGCCACCAATAGCGATTTTTTCGGGATCAAAAATTGTTTGAATATTACAAATTTGAACAGCTAGATCAAGAGTATACAAATCTAGCGCTTTTATGGCATTTTCATCACCTGCTAAAACTTTTGTAAATATTTCTTTGCCAGTTAATTGTTCATCAGTATTACTACATTGCCGGTATTGTTTTAATAAACCAATACTGCCGCTTTTTTGCCACCAGGTATTACTAAAATCTTGATAATTATTAATGTCCGTACTTACAAAAGAAAATTCACCAGCGCAAAAATGTTTACCAGTATGAACTTTTTTATCTTTAATCAAACAGCCACCAACCGCAGTTCCTAAAACAATGACAACAGCATCTTGAACATCTTTAAGACTACCAAAGCCAACTTCTGCATTAGCAGCACATTTAGCATCGTTACCAATTGAAATAAGTGTAGGACACCTTTTTTGAAGACATTCAATCATTGGAATATTTTGAATATATTTCAATGCCCCTCCAGTAAAACAAAAACCTGTTTGAGGATCAATAATTCCTGGCATACTAAGAGCCATTCCTTTAATCACATCATGATAATGATCGTATATTTCCCCTATTGTTTCAATAAATTCATCTAGTGATTCTTGAGGAGTTGCAATAATCTGTTTTTCAGTTATATTTAAAACTTCATCAATTAAAGCATATTTAACAAAAGTTCCACCTACATCAATAGTTAAATACTTATTCATAATTTTATTTCCTTTCATCTAGTTAATAAGGGAAAGACAATTATCTTTCCCTTCATTTTTAAATATTGGCTTCTTGTTTATTTTGAAATCTTTCGTATGCCACAAAAAATGGAGCATAGATAAATACTGATAGAATTAAGACAATAAGTTGGGTTATTGCTCCTCTAATATCACCACCAGTAGCTAAAAATCCTTGTAATAAAGGTGGTGTAGTCCATGGAACTTCTAAAACAATCTTAGGACAGAACCCACTTGTAATTAATAACCATCCTACTAAAATACTAATTGATGGTGTGATAATAAATGGAATCCCCAAAATTGGATTTAATACTAATGGCATTCCAAAAGTAACTGTTTCATTAATTCCAAAGCAAGCTGGTAGAATAGATAAATTAGCAATTGCTCGATTATCTTCACGTTTACCAAAAATAAAGATAGCAATTAATAGTCCCATCGTTACTCCAGAACCAGTTAACTGTCCAAACATTTCTAACATCGTTAAATTGATTGTATTAGGAATTTCTTTATTTTGTTCAAAAGCTAACATATTTGTATATAGCAAAGGTTTAAAAATAGGATCTCTAACACCAGATACCATATTAACCCCATGAATACCGATAAACCAAAATAACATAATAATTAAATATAGGATCATAACTGCAACAATATTATTTCCAATTATCGTTGTCAATGGCTTTTGAATCGAATTGTAAATCAACGCATTTAATTCAGCTCCCGTTAATTCTTGACAAAGCAATGCAATAGCACCAAAAACAATACAAGTAATAATAGTTGGTACTAAAACTTCAAATGATCTTGCAACACCTTGGGGTACTCCATCAGGCATTTTTACTTTAAGAGCATCAAGTTTTCTAAAAATACCATATATTTCCATTCCTAAAATAGCAACGATCATCCCGGTAAAAAGTCCTGTCGCACTTGTATATTCAGAAGAAATTCCCACAAATGTTGCTACTTCCCCGCTTGAATTAACAAAATCACTTAAAATTTGTGTTGTTGGTGTTACGATAATAAATAGAATCAATCCTAAAATAGCTGGATATGTTCCTTTTTCACCATTAGCTTGAGCTATTTCTGAAGCAATCAACATCGTTATACCGATTGCTATACATGATATCGTTGCATATTGAATCGCTTCAAATACTGGATTTATAACTTTTAAAGCCATAATTGGTTCCCATAATTTCCCTAGTCCAGTTTCGCTGTTGACTAAGACATTAGTCCATAAAATACCAATTGCCCCTGCAATTGTTGCCGGCATAAAGTTTTGAAAAGCATTTTTGATGGCAGAAAGATACTTATTCTGTCCACACCAGGCACCGATTATACTTAATTTTTCTGCAAAAGTGTCCATATAACATCTCCTTATAATTCTTCTTTAGTTAATTCACGAGCTACGTCGTCTTTAATCGTTACTCCCTGAGCTTCTAATTCAGCAATCTTAGCTGCAAATTGTGGTAAATGTTTTTTATGAGCAATTAATAATTCATTAATAACATTGATCATTTTTTCTCCAGCAACGATTTGTGGATTTAAAA
>NZ_JAGHEW010000176.1 GCF_017889095.1 Thomasclavelia sp.
GAAATCTTTGGACCGACAAAAGCACCAATACCATAACCAATAAAAATTAAGCCATAATTTCGATTATAATATTTAGAACCAAAGATGATTTTGATCATTGGGGCAAAGACTACTAGTAAACCACCGAAAGAAAAACCAACTAGGGCAATGCATAAAATAAAGTAAATATAGGAATCAGCGATTGTTAGCATCAACATTGAAATACCATTAATGATCAATACTAATAACAAAGAATTCCAGCCTTTTAAACGATCATAAATAAAGCCAAAAGCAATGCGACCAAACATGTTAAATAAAGTCATCATACTAACACATAAAGCAGCATCCATTGCTGATAAGCCAATTTGATTTTGAGCAATTGGTGAAGTAGCACTAACCATCATTGTTCCCGCTGCATTGGCAAAGATAAACATAATTAGTAAGACCCAAAATACCGGTTTTTTTACCATTTGGGGAATGTTATAATTTTTAGTATTTAATTCCTTGCTTTGTTCTTTAGAAGGTGTCCAGCCTTCAGGAATCCAGCCATCAGGACATGGAACGATCATCCAGGCAACTAAGCCAACGCCAATTAAAAAGATTACACCTAAAATTTTACAAGCATTTTGGGCACCATAATTATCAATTAACATTTGAGCAATTGGTGACAAAATAAATGGTCCACAGGCAGCTCCGGCTTGAACTAAACCAGAAATTGAACCACTTTTATCAGGGAACCATTTTAAAGCAGTAGGTAAGCAGGCTGGATAAATCATTCCTGCTCCCGCCCCAGCAATAAAGCCATAAGCAATATATAAAAATGGAATTGTATTAGCAAAACCAGTTAATACCCATCCCCCGGCAAATAAGACTAAACCAATGTAAATGGCTACTCGTGGCTGGAGTTTTTCAGCTAAGATCCCCCCTAAAAATCCAACAGCACAATAAATAAACATATAAATAGTATAAGCCATGGAAAAATCAGAACTGCTCCAATTAAATTGATTACATAATGGTAAAGCAAATAAACTAAAGAAAGCAGTTGCTGAAGTAAATAAACTTTGAATCCACACTCCGGCAAAAACACGCCAGCGGGTTGCTTTAGTAATTTTCATCTCAACTTCTCCTTTATTGTAATGTTCCTAAATCTAAAGCGACATCACGACCATTAAATTTACCAGCTTCTTTGCTTGTACCTAACCAGTAAACCATTGAAGTGATATCATCAACTTCTAAAAATGGAACCCCAGCATACATTTCTTCAACACTTTTAAAATTATTTCCCGTTAAATCGTTAATAAATTCAACGTATTCCATTGTTTCACACATTGGTGTTTTAACCTTAGTAGGGCATAATGCATTAACAATAATACCTTTAGAACCAACTTCTTTAGCTAACGTTCTTGTTAAGCCGATAATTCCCCATTTAGACATACAATAAGTTGCTAATTTTGGAGTTCCATATAAACCAGAAGTAGATGAAATATTGATAATTCGACCAAATCCTTGTTTCAGCATATATTTTGTGGCATATTTATCAGTACGCCAAGTCCCAATTAAATTAATTTCAATTACTTTTTCAACTTGCTGATCAGTTAACTCCCAAGTATAACCAAAATTAATAA
This sequence comes from Thomasclavelia sp., assembly GCF_017889095.1. GTDB lineage: Bacteria > Bacillota_I > Bacilli_A > Erysipelotrichales > Coprobacillaceae > Thomasclavelia. The sequence continues at coordinate 1,605 of NZ_JAGHEW010000176.1, forward strand.
TTCCCGCATTAGCGATCACAACATCAATACGTCCAAATTTTTCCCAGGCACAAGCAAATAGTTTTTCAACATCTTCACTGGCTGTAATATCGCATTTTAATGCTAATACCTCTGCACCATAAGTTTTACATTGTTTAATTGTTTCTTGAAAAGCATCGTCACCTGGTTCTAATAGATCACCAAGGACAACATTAAAACCATTTTGAGCATATTTATAAGCATGTCCTCTACCTTGACCCATTGCTCCGCCAGTAATCAAGACAACTTTCTTTTCATTCATTTAAAATCCCCCTTTGTCATAAATTTTGCTTTTTAAGTATAAACCCTCTAATTATTTGAGAGTCAATTAGCCTTTTTTTATCGATTTTATCCATTTTTTATCAAAAAAATGGTAAAATTAATCATAAACTCTAAAACAATTTGAAAGATGAGGGATCTTTATGTATACAACTTATACAATTGGGGAAATGGCTAGGATCTTAGGAATAACGGCAGAAACTATACGTTATTATGAACGTAAAAATATCATTCATCCACTTCATAGTGAAGTTAGCGGTTATCGTTATTATACGACTTGGGATTTGCATATGATTATTAGAGCTAGATGTTATTTGGGATTTGGTTTTACAATTGAACAGGTTAGTGATATTCTTCAAAAAGAAAGTATTGAAAAAATTGATGATGTTTTATCTAAACAAGAAGCGATTATCCAAGAAAATATTATCTATCAAATGAACTTATTAAAGAAACTTAGAAAAAATCGTGGTTTGATCAATGATCTAAAAAATGAAACAAATCAACTAACGATTAGAACTAGGCCGGGTATTTATCGTATTGATACCCAAAAGTGTTATACTTTAATTTTATCAAGAGAAGAACAGGAAGCTTTAAAAGACTTTTGTCAAAAAGTACCATTTATTTTTTCTACGGCTTTATTTCCTAAAGAACATATTGAAAAACATAATACTGATTTTTATTTTGGGGTTGGGGTTGAAGAAGAATTTGCTGCAGGATTAAATATTCAAGAATCTAAATATGTAAAATATTATCCACCATGTAATTGTTTATATATGTGTATATCTTCACGTTCGAGTCAGTTTTTAACTTATCAGGTAATGGAGCCGGCATTTAATTATATGAAAGAACACAATTTAAGTTTAGCTGGTGATATAATTACCCAAATTGTTTCAATGTGTAAACCTGAACAAGAATATTTTAATTGGCATAATATTTGGATTCCAATTGAGTAAAAAAGCTGTATTATTACAGCTTTTAAACTACTCTAAATTGTTTCCATTTACCACTAATAAATCTAATCATAAATAATACTGAACGTCCTGCCCAGTCAGCTCCCATGGCAATCCATACACCGATAATTCCTAGATTAAAGATAATTCCAAAAATATAAGCAAAACCTAATCTAAATAAAATCATTGAAACAATTCCGACAACCATTGAATACTTAACATCACCAGCAGCCCGCAAACCATTTGGTAAGACAAATGAAGTTGGATGTAAAGCAAAAGCCATGATATTATGCATAATTACTAAGATATAAGTATAATTACGAGCATCACTAGATAATGAATATAAATCAAGTAATACTGGTAATAAAACGATTACCACAGCTCCAATTAAAGCAGTAACTAAATAAGAGATTTTCATTAACTTTTTGATATAATGAGTAGCTTGATTATAATCATTGGCACCAACACATTGACCAACAATAGTTACAATTCCTAGATTTATAGCATTGACAACTACGATAGCAATCTGGTCAATACTTCCAGCAACGCTATTAGCAGCAATTTGGCTAGTTCCAAACATACTTACAATACTTGTTACTAAAACTCTTCCTAATGTAAATAACCCATTTTCAATTCCGTTAGGAATAGCAATCTGTAGTATTTTTTTGATCATAGTAATTTTAAAACTAAATATTTCTGTTAATTTAATATAAATTGGATTACGCTTATCGAATGCCAGAGCAATCATAATAATTGCCACAACAACTCTAGAAATCAATGTTGGTACAGCTACTCCTGCTACCCCGGCTTTTAAAATGAAAACGCCAATATAATTTCCGACAACATTGATAATATTCATCAATAATGCCATATACATAGTAATCTTAGTTTTTTCAAACGAGCGAAATAACGCTGCAGCAGAATTATATATCCCCAAAAATGGAAATGATAATGCCGTAATTAAAAAGTAAGTTATACAGGCGTTCATAACATTAGCTTCAATTGAACCAAAAAACAAGCTTAATAATCCCTGATGAAAAACTAAGCAGAAAACCATGATTATAGTAGAAACGATACTTGTAATCGTGATTAACTGACTAGCAGCAAAATTGGCATCTTTACGTTTTTGACTGCCGATATATTGGCAAACAATAACGGCCCCTCCAGTAGCTACTGCAGCTAATATGGTAATGATCAAATTATTGATCATATCAACTAATCCGACTCCAGATACAGCTGCTTCTCCAGCGTAGGATATCATCATTGTATCAGCCATTCCCACGATCATTGTTAAGATTTGTTCAATAACTAATGGCCAAATTAATTTAGTAAGTTGTTTATTCGAAAACATCATAATTTTGCCTCCCTTGACATCTTTATTATATATAGATAATAGTATAATTGTCTAATACCTATAATAAATTGTATTGATACCTTCAAGGCATGATAAAAGATTCTATTAATTAGCTCTTTGATGCTTTTAATTGTTTGATTAATAAAATAATTTTCTTTTCAGTTTCTAATAAAGATATATAAGGATATGTTTTAGCATGATGATTAAAACATTCTAAATATTTTTGAGCCTGTTCAACATCGTTTTCAATTAATAATTTATAAGCATACATAATTCTTTGACAATTAAGATTATTTTTAGCTCCTTTTACTAAATCTTTGCTTATTTCTTGATAGTACTGTTTTATTTGTGTTTTTGGTTTTGCATCCATGATCAAATAAAATAAATATTCGTATTGTAGCGCCTGCTGGTAGGATTTACTTAATTGATAGCGTTGGCTTATATAGTCAATCAATGCTTTGGCTTCTTTAAATTTAAGCTGTTCATGAAAGAGATTTATTCTAGCGATCAATATCCGCTGATGTAAAGGATTATTTAAATTAGCGGTTTGTGATAACTTAAATAATTGAATCTCCATATCTTGAAGTAACATACCATTTGCTTGTAAAGCTCCTATTTTTAGCTGTTTGTAAAAAGAATAACGACTATCTTGATCGCGGTTCATTAGATATAGATGATAACCATCATTAACTAGTGCTTTTATAGGAATTAAATTAATTAAGCAAAGATAGCCGTTGATAAAACCAAAAGTAAGTAAAACTATTTTTAATAAATGATTAGAACTAACTAGAAATAATAAAATCATTAATATAGTAATAATTAAATTAAAAAATCCACCACCTGCAATATATAAAAAATATGGGAATTTAGCTGAATACTCTGGTGGTGCTAGTAAACATTGTCCAGCATGGTATTTATGTAAACATTTTTTCATTTTTAAGTGCTGGTTTTGTTTAATGATCATTACTTTACCGATTTGAAAACTTACAAAATGATAGTTAGTTATTAAACCCATTATTAAATGACCACTTTCATGAATAATAGTAGCTAAAGGAAAACCGATAATCA
>NZ_JAGHEW010000016.1 GCF_017889095.1 Thomasclavelia sp.
ATATTATTTCCAGTTACGATGGAATTTGTTTTTACAAAATTTACGCCGATTATTCCAATTCATCAGGCAATTCCATTAATTTTATTATTTGTGGCAATGCTATCTAGTGAATTTTTATATTTAAATTTTACTGATGAAATAGAATATGGCAGTTTAGATATCATGTTAATTAGTCCAATCGCAAAATCAAAAATATTTTTTCTCAAAAGTTTTTGTCCATTAATGATCACTATTTTTATTGTCTTAATATCAGCGATTGTTCATGATGGTTTTGTTTATGCTTTTAATATCATAAGTATTGAAATTTTCAATTACTCTAATTTATTGATGATGTTAGTTGCTATAATTTTTTCATTGTTTGGAGAATGGCTTTGTTTATTACTAATCAGTGAATATAATAACAATAATCATACTATTGCTATGATCATTACTTATGTAATTGTAATTGGTTTATTTTATCTTCAAAATCATCTGCATTTATTTTGGTTTACGATGATTGTTTTGGTTAGTATATGTGGATATTATGCAATTATCTTAAAATTTTTAAAATTAAAAGATAAAAATAGTGTGAATAAATTATATTTAAAAAATTGTTTTGCAAATAAGAAAATATCATTTTTTAAAGCTGAGTTTTTAAGAATATTATGTGAACTAAGAAAGATAAGATATTTATATTTAAAAACAGCGATTCTTTTTATAATGCCAATTTTGTATTTATCAAAATTTCCTAATAATTTATGGGGATTATGGATGGTATTATTTATAATTATTTCTATCTTTATTAATAAAATTGTATTTTCAGCTTACTTTAGTGATATTTCAAATAAAATTTATATTGTTCACTATGTAGCTGATCAAAAAAGCAAACGATATTTTAATGTAAATATACTATTATTAGGTTTAATACTGACAGCAATAATTATTTTAGATTTAAAACTTGGACAATTATTGTTGAGTATTGTTATTACATCTAAACTATATTTTCTACTTGTTGTTAGTGTTTTGGTGAATTTGTTAATTTGTTTACTGTCATTGAATTTAATTAATAACAGTAAAGATTATAAGATCATAAATTTTATTTACTCAATAATATCATTTTTGATTCATTACATCATTTTTATATATTAACTAAAAGTAGTATTTAATAGCTATTAATAATTTCATAATAACGCTTTGTAAAAGAACAGATAACTGTAGTGGTTATGACTATTCTTTTTGGAAACAGTTGACTATCGGTATTGGTTTACTAATTATCGAAAGTCTTTTTTATTTTGATGATAATGTTTTTTGACATCAATATATATATAGTTTTATTTTAGAATATGATATGATTTGAGTGAATAAATGTAGATAATATATTATTGAAAATTGATACAATTTAAAAGTTATATTTGCCAAAATACAACAAATTATATGATTCTATTTATTAGTATAGTCATATACTTGACAAACAGGAGTACTATTTCATAAATGAAAAAGAAAGATGGGATTGATATGTGTGTATTTAATGAGTTAAGAAAAAAGTATAATTATTTTAATGACATTTTATGATCTGGATAGAATTGAAAACATTGCTATAGAAGTTAGAGAAATGTTTGATTTAAAAGAGATTCCAACTCAAATTGCTAATATAATTGATCGAGTAGGAATAAAAATATTCAGCCTTGAAATGCCCGATAATTTATCTGGAAGAATTGGGATAAAAAAAGAGTTTGAAGAAATATTTGGTAGTAAAAAGATATTGTAAATCAATTCAAAAGATAATCGGGGACATCAACGTTTTACAATGGCTCATGAATTAGGACATTATATTTTTGATTATGATGGTTATAATGATTACGCAGATGCTTATAGTTTAGAAGAAGAAAATATAAAAGCACCTGGAGAAAAACGTGTTAATAGATTTGCAGCAGCACTATTAATGCCACGAAATAATTTTATTGATAAATATAAGGCGCGTAAAATTTTAGGGATAGATGATATTGAAATTTGTAAATCTTTGGCAAAAGAATTTGATGTTTCAGAAACTGCTGTTTCCAAAAGAATAGTTGAATTAGATTTATAATAAATATGTGTAAGAATAATATTGATAGAACCAATAATATATTTCAGGATATAATTAAATCTACACAATATCAAAATGATTTTAAAGAAATTAATCCTATAAAATATGATAAGAAGTATCGAAATGTTCGAAATAATTTATTTGATATTAATGACATAGATAATTTTTAGTGCAAAAGACTATCAGTGTGATAGTCTTTTTGCTTAAACAATTTTATAAATGTTTACTGATTTGGAATATTTTCTACCAATTGGTATTTTAATATTATTAATTGTAAAAAGATAATTACTTTTGATCATTGATATTTTATCAAGATTTACGATGAAAGATTTATGACATTGAAGATAACCTTGGCCTAAGATCTTTTTGATCTTTTTTAAAGGACATCTTAATGTATAATCAGCTATCAATGTATGAATCACAAGATAATTTCTAAATGATTCAATATAAATGATATTTTCTTTTTTGATCAAGTAGGTTATTTTACCGTTTTTAAAATAAATCGTATTTAGATTTTCTAATATCTTAGTTTTATTTTCAATGATTATTTGATCTAGTTCTTGATAAAGATCAATGTATTTAACATAGTAATCAATCAAATCATGATAGATTAAATCACTATTAGTTACATTAATTAAAATAAATCTTTTAGGGTTAGCTTTAAGTTTTTTGATATTTGAATGATCATCAAAAATGATTAAATCATAGCTTTGCTGCTTATCTAAAGTAGTTGAAATACAGATTTGGTGATTTAACTTTTTTTCTAGCTGTTTAAAAAATGATAAATTAACTTCAAGATTTAATAACCATAATATTTTAATCATTGAAATCACCTGCTTCTAATTTTTTTAAATGATCATATAAAGAAATTTTGTTCTCTTTCAAAGTAGCGATAATTTGATAATTATCAATAATTTTAATTTGTTCTTTTTCTAGTAAACTAATTCCTTCTAGATATTTATCTTTATTAGCTGGTAATAATGAATCAAAGATTATTTCATCACCAGAATTAAGATGAATCTTAAATAATACTAGATAGCCTTCATTGTATAAATATGGTGTAGCTGTTTTTTTGTAGCTAATAGAAATATTAGCTATACTTGAATAATTAATTATTTGCATTCCTTTTTTAAATAATAAATAATACCATTTATCAATTATTCCATTTGGTTCAACGATTACAATAGCTTTATCAGTTAAATACCATTTAGGAGTAAAAACTAATGGAACTGAAATAAAAATGAAATAAGCTAATCCTAGTAAAATAATAATTATTTCATTAATAAAATTAAAATAAATAAGAAAAAGTTTGATACTAAGTAAATAAAAGCTAAAGTAAATCATGATCAAGATAATCTTACCAACTATAGAATGATTATCTTTTTTTAATTTATATCGATATTTCATTTAAACCACCTTCTTTACCCTTATTATATCTTGTATTTAATAATTTAACTATTAGGCTGGGACAAACGACAGTTTTAAGTGACGAAAATGACAAATATTGTCGATTAAAATGTTATAATTTACATAAGATATCCACAAGTTGTTTTTATAATATAAATAGAAGGTGATCATGATGTATAAGATCTTGTTGATTGAAGATGATTTTGATATTAAAAATATCATTACGACTTATTTTCAAAAAAGAGAAATAACGGTAGTAGCAGCTAGTGATGGTTATCGTGGTTTACAGCTTTTAAATGATGAAATTGATTTAGTATTATTAGATATTATGATGCCAGGAATTGATGGTTATGAAGTATGTAAACAAATTAGACAGAACTTACAATGTCCAATTGTTTTTATTAGTGCTTTAAGTGAAGAGGAAAATCAGTTAAAGGCTTTTGAATATGGCGGTGATGATTATATTACTAAACCATTTATTTTATCGATTTTATACGCTAAATGTTTAGCGATTTGTAAACGACAAAATGGTCTTGAAAGGGAAATCAAAGTATTTCATCATTTAAAGATCGATTATTTAAACTATCAGGTTTTTATTGATGATATGCAATTAAAATTAACCCATAAAGAATATTTGTTGTTGGAGTTTTTAACCAAAAACCCATATCGGGTTTTAGAAAGAGAACAAATATTAAATGCTATTTGGGGTTATGATTATTTTGGCGATACTAGAGCAGTAGATACTTATATTAAAAGAATTCGTAAGAAATTAGGTAAGTATAGTTTTTATATTCAAACAGTATTTAAGATTGGTTATTTGTTTAAGGATAGTGATGAATGTGAAAAGTAAAATTAGTATCAAGATATTTTTACTATTAATGGTATCTTTTTTAGTTATTTTAGCGGTTTCGACAAAAATAAATCTCCAAAATCAAATCAATTTACAAAAAAATAATCATTTAAATACTGTGTTTAATCATAATCAATTTGATGAGCTGAAAGAAAAAATTAATTATGATAGTCAACCTACCTATCAAGAGGTAATTACGCAAATTGAAAAGCTTGATCAAATTGGTGATAACAACTTTTATCAATGTATCATTGATAAAAATAACCAAATAATAAAATGGTATAGTAAAAGCCCATATCAAGATAATTATCTTTGTCTTGATGAAAAATATTATTCTTTAGATAAACTGTCATTAAAACAGAGAACTAGTTTACGTGGTTATTTAATCAAACAGCAACAAGACATCCAATATTCAATTCCGGGAATGGTTGAAATTGAATATAGTGAAAATGAAAATGAGTTAGTTTATTTAAAATGGGATGATAATAGTTATGGTAAAAAACAAGGTAATTTAAAAAATGCCAAGATGGTTAGTGATTATTGTATTGATGGTCTAAAAATGATTCAGAGTAATTATGATTATAATGTATTTTTAAATGATTTAAATGATGTAAAGACGGTTATTAAAAATATCAACAGTTATGGTCAAGAAATTATGTGGCTCCAGTCAAGTAATGAGATGGATTATTATATTAGTATGTTACGCTTAACTAATCTAGAAGATCAAGCTCTTTATGCTTTGATGATTTCCGTTGAAAAACAAGATACAATCACTAGTTATATTACTGACGCTTATTTAGATGATAATTTAGGATTATATTTAGTTGCTTTTATTATTGTTGTTTTTATTTCGATGTTATCAGCATTTTCAATTAGTAAACCAATTAAAAAAATCGAACAGGCAGCATTAAAAATTAAAGATAATTATTTTGATGTGCCATTAGAGATTAATCGTCATGATGAAATTGGCAGTTTAGCAAACAGTATTAATGCCATGGCTAAACAGCTTAAAGAAACTGTTGAGCAGTTAAATCAAGAAATTAAACAAGTAAAAAAATTAGAAAATTTACGGACAAATTTCATTAATCAGTTTACTCATGAAATGAAAACTCCAATCAGTATTGTAAGTGGATATAGTGAATTAATTAGTGAAACTGAAAATGAACAAGATAAATTAAAATATCTAAATATCATTAATCGGGAAATTCAAAGAATTAATCAGTTAGTGGAATCGATGTTATCTCTTTCAAGGTTAGAAGCTAAAAAAGTACAACTAAATATCCAAACATGGAATTTAGAAGATAGCGTAAGAGAAATTATTGATGAATATGATGTTTTATTTATGAAAAAAGACATTACCGTAAGTCTGGAAATAAAAGATGTAATGATCAAGGCAGATAAAAAATTAATTGAAACGGTAATTCATAATTTTTTATCTAATGCTTTAAAACATACAGAGGCAAAGGGTAAAATAATTATTTATCTTGATCATGGTCTTGCAGTTTATAATAGCGGTTCTTTGATTCCAGAGGAACAAATTAATGATATTTGGTATAGTTTTGTAACTCATGACTATCAAGGCAGTGGTCTAGGTTTAGCAATTTGCAAGTCGATCTTAGAATTACATCATTTTGATTATGGCGTAAAAAACTGCCAAGATGGGGTTAAGTTTTATTTTAAGACGAAAAATAAATAAAAAAAACTGTACTCCTTTAAAATACTCTAGTAAAATATAAATAAGAGAGATTATATGAAAATGGAGGTAATTTAAATGAGTTTTCCAAGTGATTTTTTATGGGGTGGTGCTGTTGCCGCTAATCAATGTGAAGGTGCTTATCTAGAAGATGGTAAGAAATTAAGTGTTCCCGATATGCTTCTAGGTGGTGATGTTAATACACCAAGAACATTCTTACCAAAAATCGATCCAGATGCTTTCTATCCTAGCCATGAAGCCGTTGATTTTTATCATCATTACAAAGAAGATATCGCTATGTTTGCGGAAATGGGATGGAATGTGTTTAGACTTTCAATCAACTGGGGTAGAATTTTCCCTAATGGTGATGATGAAGAACCTAATGAAGCCGGACTTGCTTTCTATGACAAAGTATTTGATGAATGTCATAAACATGGAATGGAACCATTAGTAACATTATGTCATTATGAAATTCCATGGAATATTGTCACAAAATATAATGGTTTTAGTGATCGTAGAGTAATTGATTTATTCGTTAAATATGCAACTACATGCTTTAAACGTTACAAAGATAAAGTTAAATATTGGTTAACTTTCAATGAAATCAATATTGCCTGCATGGGTGAAGGTGGAATTGGAAACTTATACGGTTTAGGAATCATGGATCCTGATGATGTTAATGCTGATCATCGTATTCCGCTTACTGAATTAAAATCAAATGAACAAGTTACATTTGAAGCATTACATAATGAATTTGTTGCCAGTGCTTTAGCCGTTAAAGCAGGACATGAAATCAATCCTGATTTTATGATTGGAAACATGATTGCTCATGTAACTGTTTATCCATTAACACCAAATCCAAAAGACATTTTAGCTACTTATGATGAAAATGATTTCAAAAACAATTTCTGTGGTGACGTTCAAGTGCGTGGAGAATATCCAGCTTATATGAACCGTTATTTTAAAGAACATGGAATTGATACATCATTTATCAGCGAGGAAGATAAAAAGATCTTAAAAGAAGGAACAGTAGACTTCTATACATTCTCTTATTATCAATCAAACTGTATTACAGTTAATAAAGATGCTGAATTGACAGCTGGAAATATGACAGTTGGAGCTAAAAATCCATATCTAGAAGCAAGTGACTGGGGTTGGCAAATTGACCCTGATGGATTACGTTATACCTTGAAGATGTTAAATGGACGTTATCCTCATACACCACTAATGATCGTTGAAAATGGATTAGGAGCTTATGATAAAGTAGAAGAAGACGGGTCAATTCATGATGATTATCGAATTGCTTACTTAAGACCACATATCAAAGCAATGGGTGAAGCAATCGAAGATGGTGTACCACTAATTGGTTATACAACATGGGGACCAATTGACTTAGTATCAGCTGGTACTGGACAATATGCAAAACGTTATGGATTTGTTTATGTTGACCGTCATGATGATGGAACTGGTGATTTTTCAAGAAAGAGAAAAGATTCATTCTACTGGTATAAAAAAGTTATCGCATCTAATGGAGAAGATTTAGATTAAAACGCAGGTTATTCCTGCGTTTTGCTTTTGTTATGCTTTTTAACTATGGTAGAAATAAAAAATAAGTATTAGACAGAATCTAAAAATCGGATTATGATAGTGGTGTCAATAAGGAAAAGAAAGAAGTGATATTATGAAAATAGAAAATCAAACTTTTGATCAAGAACGCGCTTTATATGGAATTCATGATAGTGAAGTGATAAATTGTACTTTTGCTGGTGAAGCAGATGGTGAATCACCATTTAAGGAAACGCATGATATTGTCGTTGATAATTGTTATTTAGAATTAAGATATCCTTTCTGGCATGTAAATCACGCTAGTATCTTAAATGTTGAAATGACAGAATTATGTCGTGCTGCTTTATGGTATGATAATGATATTACAATTGAAAATAGTTTATTACATGGAATCAAAGCAGTTAGAGAGTGTCAAAATATTACAATTAAAAATTGTGATCTTATTTCACCGGAATTTGGCTGGATGTCTAGTAATTTAAAAATTGAAAATAGTAGTTTAACAGGTGAATATCCGTTTTTAAATAGCAAACAGATTGAACTTGATCATTTTAAATTAAATGGTAAATATTCATTCCAGTATGTAGAAAATATGGTAATTAAAGATTCATATTTAGATACTAAAGATGCTTTTTGGCATAGTAAAAATGTAACAGTATATGATAGTGTTTTAAAAGGTGAATATTTAGCCTGGTATAGTGAAAATTTAAAATTAGTGCGTTGTAAGATCATTGGCACACAGCCATTATGTTATGCTAAAGGATTGGTTTTAGAAGATTGTGAAATGATCGATACTGATTTAAGCTTTGAAAAAAGTGAAGTTAAGGCTAATATTAAAGGGAATATTGTTAGTGTAAAAAATCCTGATAGTGGTTATATTTATGCTGACAGTATTGGTGAAATTGTATTAGATCAAAAAACTAAATGCAAAATTCAAACTAATTCATATGTAAATTACAATAATGATTGTAAAAATTGTTGTACTTGTAATTAAGATGGAACGTTGCTCCATCTTTTTTTGTAGTAAAATAAATGTTAAAATTAAAGAATAAGCGAGGTGATTTGATGGAAATTAGAGTGTTGAAATATTTTTTAGCGGTAGCTAGAGAAGGGAATATTACTAAAGCAGCCGAGATTTTACATATTACCCAGCCAACTTTAAGTCGCCAGTTAATGCAGCTTGAAGATGAATTGGGAGCCGCTTTATTTATTCGCGGCAAACGAAAAATTGTTTTAACCGATACGGGAATGTTGCTTAGAAGAAGGGCGGAAGAAATTGTATCATTATCGCAAAAAACAGAATTAGAAATCAGTAATCAGGAAAATCAGGTAGCGGGAGAAATTGTTATTGCCTGTGGTTTAATTGAAGCAGCGATTACCATGGGAAAATATATCAAAAAATTTAAAGAAAATTATCCTGATGTGAAATTTACGTTACAAAATGGTAATAGTAGTCATATCATTGAAGCAATTGATAATGGTTTGGTCGATATTGGTTTTGTGATTGAACCGATTGATTTAGAAAAATTAAATTTTTTAAAAATGAATAAATTGGAAACATGGGGCTTATTAATGAAAAAAGATTCCTTGCTGGCAAGCAAAGAATATATCACTGTCGAAGATTTACTAGATATTCCTTTGATTAATACTGCACGGATTGAAACTCAAAATCAGCTAAAAAAATGGATTGGCAGTGATTATGATAAACTGAATTTTGTTGCTACTTCGGAATTAACGACTACAGCTTCTATTTTAGTTGATAATGATATTGGTTATGCTCTGGTAATTGAAGGGGCAACTAATATATCAGTTAATCAAAATTTATGTTTTCGTCCATTTTATCCTAAAATGACAACTACGGCATTAGTTGTTTGGAAAAAATATCAGTCATTAAGTTATGCAGTATCAAAATTTATTGATTTTGTTGCTCGTGAGATTAAGGAAAAAAGATAAATAGACTTTGAATTTATCCAAATTTTTGACTTATTTTCTTGTGGATTGCAAATTATGATGATAAAAAGGCAATAATTTTTAAATAATTAATAAAATTTTTTTTACTTTTTGAATATTTATGTTAGAATAGTGGACGTGTCCTGCTCTAATTTAAAAATTAAAAGTGGTTTGACCAAGAGAGTGTTAAGTAGTTTTTTTGGTAATTTATTAATTATAAATCAAAAGATAACTAAGACAGGATTTGAAAGCGTTAACATTTTTTTAATGAAAAGCTAATCTTATTATGATATAATGATTCTATCTTAGATAAGGGGGAGTGACACATGCTCGATGATTTTTTGATTCACGTATTTCATAAAGGAAATACCTTAGAAGCGTACAAAGTATTTGGTGCTCATTTAGAGACTAATAACCATAAAAGGGGTGTCCGCTTCACCGTTTATGCACCTAATGCACGAAGTGTGCAGGTCATAGGTGATTTTAATGATTGGGATGGAAGCAATCATTATATGGAAAGATACACCGATGGCGGTATTTGGACATTATTTATTCCTGGGGTTAAAGAAAAAGCTTTATATAAATATCGGATTGAAACCCAAAACTTTGCAACTGTAGACCGTGCTGATCCTTATGCTTTTTATAGTGAGCTAAGACCAGGAACAGCTTCACGAGTTTACAATATTGAAAATTTCCGCTGGTCGGATAAACGCTGGCTTAATGCCAGAACGAAGAATTTCGATAAGCCAATGAATATATATGAGGCTAATATCGGTTCTTGGAAAATGAAAAAAGATTTTACTGATGAAGAAGATGGTGAATTTTATACTTATGAAGAAATGATTGATTTGCTCATTCCTTATTTAGTAGAAAATCACTATACTCATTTAGAACTAATGCCACTAACCGAATTCCCATTTGATGGATCTTGGGGTTATCAGGCTACTGGTTATTTTAGTGTAACTAGTCGTTATGGAGAACCTAAAGGATTAATGAAATTTATCAATGCCTGCCATAAAGCGGGAATTGGTGTAATCATGGATTTTGTTCCTGCTCATTTTGTTAAAGATGGACATGGATTATATCAGTTTGATGGTGGTTTTGTCTATGACTATCCTGATATCAATCGTCGCTATACAGAATGGGATAGTGCTTACTTTGATGTTGGTCGTGAAGAAGTACGCAGCTTTTTAATGAGTAGCGTGGGCTTTTTTGCGGAATATTTCCATGTTGATGGAATTCGTTTTGATGCCGTAAGTAATTTGATTTACTGGAAAGGTAATAAAGAAGCTGGCTTAAATGATGGGGCGGTAGAATTTATGCGCCGCATGAATAATCATATGAAAGGTTATCATCCAGGGGTTATGCTGATTGCTGAAGATTCAAGTGATTTTAACGGTGTAACCAAGGCACCTGAAGTTGGTGGTTTAGGATTTGATTATAAATGGGATCTTGGCTGGATGAATGATACTTTGAAATATATGAAACTTGATCCGGTTTATCGTCAAAGTGATCATAATTTGATAACTTTTTCAATGGCATATTTTTATAGCGAAAACTTTATTTTGCCATTCTCTCATGATGAAGTAGTTCATAGTAAAGGAACTATCGTTGATAAGATCTGGGGTACTCATGAACAAAAATTTGCACAATTGAAAACATTGTATGTGTATATGATGATTCATCCAGGTAAAAAATTAAACTTCATGGGTAATGAATTAGGTGAATATAAAGAATGGGATGAAAAAGTAGCTTTAGGATGGAATATTTTAAAATATCCAATTCATGATTCATTCCATCGCTTTATGATCAAATTAAATGAAATTTATAAAGATCATTTATGTATGTATGAACAAGATTATGGTATGAATGGTTTTGAATGGCTAGTAGTTGATGATCGAGCTCAAAGCGTCTTTGCGATTGAAAGAAAAGGCACTGATGGCAGCTCATTGATTGCTGTAATGAACTTTACTGCCAATAAACATGAAGGTTATATGATTCCAGTTAATAAACCGGGAACATATAAAGAAATTATTAATAGTGATACCGATATTTATACTGGAAGCAATTTCACTAATAAACGAGCTATTAGAGCTAAAAAAGGTCAAACTTTAAATAAAGAATATTATATACCAGTTAATATTGCTCCTTTTGGCAGCATGATATTTGAATACAAAGCACCAAAATAAAACTGGTAATTATTAAAGAGGAGATAATATGTTTAAAAACAAAGAAGAATTTAAATTTGAGTTTTCACGTAGAATTATTGAATCATATGGACGAACAGTTGAAGAAAGTCATATTACTGAACGTTTCTTAGTTTTAGAAACAATGGTTCGTGACTATGCTTCAGTTAACTGGGCAACTAGTAAAGCTATGATTCGTAACAATTGTCAAAAACAAATGCATTATTTTTCAATGGAATTTTTAATGGGGCGTCTTTTAGTAAACAACATGATGAATCTTGGTATTTATCAAATTGCTAAAGAGGGATTAGCAGAATATGGAATTAATATTCATGATCTAGAAGAATTAGAAACGGATGCCGGATTAGGTAATGGTGGTTTAGGTCGTTTAGCTGCCTGCTTTATGGATTCTTTAGCATCATTAAAATATCCTGGTCATGGTCATACAATTCGTTATGAATATGGTTTATTTAAACAAAAAATTGAAAATGGATACCAAATCGAATTACCTGATCAATGGATGCAAACTGGATTTAACTGGGAAGTTAGAAAACCAAAACATCGCGTTCCAGTTAAATTCTTTGGAAAAATTGTCTTTAACGAAAGAACTGGAAAATATGAACACGTTGATGCTGAAGAAGTATTTGCCGTTCCTTATGATGTACCAATCGTAGGTAATGATACTGCAACAACTAATACATTACGTTTATGGTCAGCTGAAGCTAGTGATAACATTCCAGCTAATCAAAACTTTAGACAATATGTTCAAAATGTTCGTGATATTTGCCAAATGCTTTATCCAGATGATTCAACACCAGCTGGAAAAACATTAAGATTAAAACAAGAATATTTCTTTACTTGTGCTGGTTTAGCATCAATTGTTAAAGCTCATTTAAGACAATATCCAAGTTTAAGTAATTTCCATGAAAAAATTGTTATTCAATTAAATGATACTCATCCAGTTTTGGCAATTCCAGAATTAATGAGAATTTTAATTGATGAACATAACTTTGAATGGGATGATGCTTGGGATATTACAACACAAACATTTGCTTATACAAACCATACGATCTTAGCTGAAGCTATGGAAACTTGGCCAATTGATTTAATGAAATCATTATTGCCACGTATTTATCAAATCATTGAAGAAATTCATCGTCGTTTTATCGGTTACGCTAAAATGGTTAGTGATCATGATGAAGAATTAGTAAATCGAGTAATGATTTTACGTGATGGTACTGTATATATGGCAAGACTTGCAATCGTGGGAAGCTTTAGTGTTAATGGGGTAGCTAAATTACACTCTGATATTTTAGCACAACGTGAATTGAAAGATTTTGCTTTATTATATCCAAATAAATTCAACAATAAAACAAATGGGGTAACGCATCGTCGCTGGTTAGCATACTGTAATCCTGAATTATCAGCTTTAATTAGTGAATATATCGGTGATGACTGGATCAAACATCCTGAAAAATTAGAAGATTTAATGGATCATGTTGATGATAAAACTTTACAAAAACGTTTCATGAAAGTAAAACGTCAAAGAAAACAAATCTTAGCTGATTACATTAAAGAACATAATGGTATTGAAGTTGATGTTGATAGTATCTTTGATATTCAAGTAAAACGTCTTCATGCCTATAAACGTCAATTATTAAATGTATTACACATCATTGATTTATACTTTAGAATGAAAGATAATCCTGATTATCGCATTGAACCAAGAACATTTATTTTTGGTGCTAAGGCAGCCAGTGGATATTATTTTGCAAAGAAAATTATTAAATTAATTAATAGTGTTGGTGATGTTGTTAATAACGATCCTGAAACTAATGAATACTTAAAAGTAGTATTCTTAGAAAACTATGGAGTAACGCTTGCAGAAAAAATCATGCCAGCTGCTGATGTTTCTGAACAAATTTCAACTGCTGGTAAAGAAGCTAGTGGTACTGGTAATATGAAATTCATGATGAACGGGGCAATTACTTTAGGTACTTTAGATGGTGCTAACGTTGAAATTGCGCAATTAGTCGGTGATGAAAACTGCGTTATCTTCGGTTTAAAAGATGATGAAGTTAAAGAATTACGTAATAGCGGTACTTATAATGCTTGGGATTATTATAATAATAATCCAAGAATTAGAAGAGTTATCGATAGTTTAATGGATGGAACATTTATTGAAAACCGTGAAGAATTCAGAGTTATTTTTGAAGAATTAATGAACAAAAATGATGAATACTTTGTTTTCGCTGATTATGAAGCATATTGCCAAACACAAAGAAGAATTCGTAAGTTACGTCAAGATCCAAGCTGCTGGGCTAGAGCATGCTTAGTTAACATTGCTAAAAGCGGCTTCTTCTCATCAGACCGTACAATCCAACAATATGTTGATGATATTTGGCACTTAGAAAAACTTAAATTCTAAATATCTTACTTGTAAAGAAGAAATCTTTAATAGGTTTCTTCTTTATTTTGGTATAATACTTATAAAATAAACAGAAAGGAGAATATAAAGTATTTTTGCTTTATAATAATAACGCTATGAATAAAGCATTTGCAAGTGATATTGATGGAACTTTGTTTTTTCCAAAGTTGATTCCACCAGTTAAAGAAAGTGATCTTGAAGCTATTAAAAAATATCAAAACAGTAATTTTTTATTTGGACTTTGCAGTGGCCGTCCTTATTGTGGGGTAGTTAATGAATTTGATGATCAAATCAAACCTGATTTTTATATTATTTCTAGTGGAGCATTGATCTTAGATAAAAATAAACAAGTAATTTATGAACGTAAAATCATTTTTAAATATATTCAGGAAATATATGAAGAATATTGCAATCAGGCAATAGTCATTGTCCAAACTGCAAATCCTAATGGTGTTTATAAATCACAAAAAGAATTCGAAAATGAACATAATGTAATAATTATTAAAGATATTAAGCAGTTAAAAGATGAAAAGATTTATGGGATATCATTAGTATTTAAAGATGATCAAACAGCTTATGAAAAGAATTGCTTAATTAATAAAAAATATTCTCAATTAATAGGATTTCAAAATACAAATTCAATTGATATTGTCATGAAAGAATGTTCAAAAGGAAATGCTTTAAAAATAATTCAAAAAGAATACCAAATTTTAAAAATGGCGGGAATTGGTGATTCTTATAATGATCTGTCGATGCTGGAAAATGTCGATGTTTCATTTACTTTTAATGATGCACCACAAGAATTAAAGGATAAAACAGATTATTGGGTAAATAGTGTTAGTGAAGCTTTAAAAATATTTGCATTAGTGGAATAAAAATTAAAAATATTGTTTAAAACAAGTTTGGTGACAGGTATTATCTTAGATAATTATTTCGTTTAAAAAAGTTATTTATGATTATTTATATTATATTAAGATAATATTAAAAAATACTAAAATAACGTCATTTTACGTCATTGCCTTATTGCAAATGATAAGATATAATGTTGTCGAGGTAAGAGGGTGAATATCATGGAAAATAGTGCAATTAGAATGATCGCTAAAATGGTTTTAGCAAACAAAATAGAAGTATTACTTGTAAGACAATATTATGGAGGGAATTCGGATAAGTTTTATTTGCGGAATGTTAGAACTGGTGAACTCCAAGAAATCAAAATTTCCGGTAAATATGAAGAAGAAGTATATATGCATTATTTTTTTGATGATGTCAAAATTGATTTTTCACAAGTCTATCAGGTAGTTGATGCTTACGGCTTAACAGAAACTTTACAATATACCCAGCTAGTTAATGATCCTGAGTTTATGAAAGCAAATTATTATGGTGGCGATGATTTGGGTAGTCGTTATTATCCTGATTATACTAGTTTTAAAGTATGGGCACCAACAGCTTTGCAAGTTAAAGTTTTAATCAATAAAGATCATGAAACATTAAGTCATGAAATGAAACGAACGGAAAAGGGTGTTTTTAGCTTACTTTTACCAGGTGACTATGATAATTGTGAATATTTGTATCAAGTAAGACATCATGATAGTTTTATTAATGCTTTAGATCCGTATGCATATAGTTCTTCAGCTAATGGAAGAGCGAGTATTATCATTGATTTGAATAAATGTAATCTTGATTTAAATCGTAGTTATTTAAAACCGTTAAAACAAAAAACGGATGCTATAATTTATGAACTTAGTGTTCGTGATTTTACTATGTATGAAAATTGTAAAAGCAATTATAAGGGGAAATTTTTTGGGGTAAGTGAAGTCGGTTTGATTACTAAGCATAATAATAGTGCCGGTTTAGATTATTTAAGTGAACTAGGAATTACGCATGTACAATTATTGCCGATTTTTGATTTTGCGACAGTTGATGAAAATAATCCAGAATTATTATATAATTGGGGCTATGATCCAGCACAGTATAATGTGCCTGAAGGAAGCTATTGTTTAGATCCTAATGATGGTTATAGTCGGGTTTTAGAGTGTAAAAAAATGATTTCTAAATTACATCGTCGTGGTTTAAGAGTAATCATGGATGTAGTTTATAATCATATGTATGATGTTAATGCTAGTGCTTTTGAGCGCATTGTACCAGGTTATTATTTCCGTAAAAACATGGATGGGACTTTATCAAACGGTTCTTGGTGTGGTAATGATCTTGATAGCTGTAAAATGATGGTTCGTAAATATATTATTGATATGTCAAGACGGTGGCAAAGTTTTTATGGTATTGATGGTTATCGTTTTGATTTAATGGGAATCATTGATATTGAAACAATTAATACTGTTTATCAGATTTGCCATGAGTACGATTCATCTTTTATGGTTTATGGTGAAGGCTGGAATATGCCTACTAATTTACCAGATGATAAAAAAGCGATGCAGTATAATCATTACAAAATGCCTAATATTAGTTTCTTTAATGATGAATTTAGAGAAGTTATCAAAGGGGGCAGCAGTGATGGTGTCTTGGTTAATAAAGGTTTTGTTACTGGTAATTTGTATGAAACTGAACGAGCTCGTAATTGTATTTTAGGCTGCAATCGTTATACTACGCCGGATCAATCAATCAATTATGTTGAATGCCATGATAATGCGACTGTTTTTGATAAATTATATATCTCTAATGTTGAAGAAGGTTTAAACGGAATTTTAAATCGCCAAAAGAATTTAACGATCGTCACCTTGCTGTCACAAGGGATTCCGTTCATTCATGCTGGACAGGAATTTTATCGGACTAAAGGGGGAATTGGTAATAGTTACAATTCACCTGATAATATTAACTGTATTAATTGGGATTTTCGAGATATTTATAAAGATGATATTAATGATATTAAAAAAATCATTAAATTACGTAAAGAAAATAAATGTTTCCGTTATGCAACGGTTAAAGAAATTGAAGAAAACGTTAAGGTTGAAAATATCGACTTTAAAATGTTAAAATATACCCTAAAACAAGATGAAGGGAAATATCGTGAATTTGTAATCTATATTAATCCATCTAGTTTTACTTTCGATTATAGTGAAACTGATTATCAGTTGCTTTATGGATTGATTACAAATAAACAAATAGGAGCTAAAACAGTTGTTATTTTAGCTAAATAAAGGAGATTTAAAATTGAAATTAATTGTAGGTTTAGGAAATCCAGGTAAAGAATATGCTTTAACACGCCATAATTGTGGATTTATGGTTATTGATGCTTTGGCCGATAAGTTTAATGTTAGTGTTGAACAAAAGAAATTTAAAAGCTTATATGTTAAGTTTAAATATCAAGGTGAAGATATCATTTTATTAAAGCCACAAACTTTTATGAATTTATCTGGTGAAGCAGTAATTGCAGCGATGAACTTTTTTAAGATCGACATTGATGATGTATTAGTAATTTATGATGATCTAGATATGCCAGTAGGTAAATTACGACTACGCAAAAGTGGTAGTGCTGGTGGTCATAATGGAATCAAAAATATTATTGCCCATTTATCATCAAATAATTTTAAACGAATTAGAGTTGGAATCGATCGTCATCCCTATATACCAGTAGTCGATTATGTTTTATCAAAGTTTACTAAAGAAGAATCATCTATGATCAATCAGGGGATTGAAAATGCTCGTGATGCAGTATTAGATTATTTAGACCATGATTTTGATTATGCGATGAATCGTTATAATTAGAGGAAAGTATGAAAAAGATAGATGAAATATTAAAGAATAATCCAGCTTTTAAAGCTGTTTTAAAAGGACAAGGAAATATCGTCGTTAATGATGTTAACGATGAGGCACTATTAATAACTAGTGCCTTTTTGCATTTACAAAAAAATATTGTTGTTATTAAGGCAAATCAGTATGAAGCTAATCTATTATATCAGCAGTTAGCTTTGATCAATGAAGAAGATAGTTTATATTTTCCGGTTGATGAATCTTATCGGATTGAAGCTTTAGCTTCTTCACCAGAATTATTAGGACAACGAATCGATGCTTTATATCGCCTTACTTTAAATAAACCGAAGATCTTGATTACCCATGGTCAGGCTTTGGTTCGTTATTTACCTAAAAAACAATTATTTTTAAATAACTGTTTAGAGTTGAAAGTAGGACAGCAGTTAGATATTTATCAGTTGCAAAAACAATTAATCCAGGCTGGATATCAACATACGATGCGAGTTGATCAGCCGTTTTATTATTCTAAACGTGGTGGCGTAATTGATGTTTTTTCAATTCAAAATGAAAATCCGGTTCGAATCGAATTCTTTGATGATGAAATCGACAGTATTCGCTACTATGATCAAAATAGTCAAAGAACGATTGAAGCAGTCAGCCAGGTAACTATTATCCCTGCTAGTGATATTTTATATGATGATAATGAGGTTGTAGCGGTATTAAGCAAGATCAATGATTTACGTGATCAACAGTATGAAGAACTTGATGAAATCTATCAAGATGACTATTTAAGTAAAGTTGCTGTTGATCAGGAAAGTCTACGTAATCATGACACTAGTTTTAATATGTATAGCTATTTTAATTTATTTAAACAAACGGCTAGTTTATTAGATTATCTTGATGATCCATTGATCATTCAGGTAAATCGTCCAGAAATTGAAATTGCTTATAAACATTATTTAGAAGAAAACTTTTATTATTATCAAGAATTAAGCAGTATGGGTAAAAGTGTTAAAGGATTGAATTTATTTAGTGATCTTTATAAAATAATTGATCAGCCAGCCGTTTATTTTAATCCATTCACTAAAACTGATCAGGATATTTTCTTTAATGCCCGGTTAGTTATGCTTGATAATAATGATGAAAAGATGTTAATTCATCAAATTCGTGATTATTTAAAAACCGCTAAAGTTTTATTAGCTTTAGATGATGAACACCAGGTCAAACTGATGTGTGATTTATTTGATCGCCATGAAATGTTATATACTTTAGTTGGGATCAAGGATGATTTATATCCGGGATTAAATATAGGTATTTATCGTTTAAATGCGGGAATTGAATTAGTTGATGAAAAACTAGTAATCATTAGTGCTAATGAGTTATTTAAAACACGTAATTTAAATAAACCAAAATATTTAAAGTATAAAAATGCTAAAGTTATTAAAGATTATCAAGAGTTAAATGTCGGTGACTATGTTGTACATGATAATCATGGAATTGGACAATATCTGGGAATTAAGACCTTAGAAGTCCAAGGTTTTCATAAAGATTATTTATATGTTGCTTATGCTGGTAACGATACTTTATATATCCCTGTTGAACAGTTTAAGATGATCCGTAAATATTCCGGAGTTGAAGGAAAAGTTCCAAAACTTAATAAACTTGGAACATCAAACTGGCAAAAAGCTAAGGCTAAAGCTAGAAATAAAGTTGATGATATTGCTGAAAGATTAATTGAAATCTATGCGGCAAGAATTAATCAGCCTGGTTTTGCTTTTCCGCCTGATGATAAGCTGCAATTAGATTTTGAAAATGATTTTGGTTACGAATTAACACCCGATCAGGCTCGTTCAGTAGCTGAAATTAAAGCGGATATGGAAAAACCACAGCCAATGGATCGTTTATTATGTGGCGATGTTGGTTTTGGAAAAACGGAAGTAGCTTTACGAGCTGCCTTTAAAGCCATTGAAGCCAATAAGCAGGTTGCTTTTTTATGTCCAACAACTATTTTATCCATGCAACATTATAAAACGATGGAAGAAAGGTTTAAAAACTTCCCTATTAATATTGCTTTATTGAATCGTTTTACTACCACTAAAGCTAAAAAGCAAATCTTAGCTGATTTAAAAGAAGGAAAGATTGATTTATTAGTTGGAACTCATCGAATCTTGTCTAAAGATGTTGTTTTTAAAGATATTGGATTATTATGTATTGATTAAGAACAACGTTTTTTAGTTCGTCAAAAAGAAAAACTCAAAGAATATCGAAAAACAATCGATGTTTTAACTTTAAGTGCTACCCCAATTCCAAGAACATTACAAATGTCATTAATGGGAATTAGGGGATTATCGCAAATTGAAACTCCGCCTAAAAACCGTCAGCCGGTGCAAACTTATGTAGTTGGTAAAAACAATGTGTTAATTAAACAAATCATTGAACGTGAATTAGCTCGTGATGGTCAAGTTTTCTATTTATATAACCAAACTAATCAAATTGCCAATGTGGCTTATAATATTTCTTTAAATGTGCCTAACGCTAAAGTAGCGATTGGTCATGGGCAAATGGATAAAAATGAACTCGAAGATGTGATGATGCGTTTTGTCAACAAGGAATTTAATGTTTTAGTATGTACAACAATTATTGAAACTGGAATTGACATTCCTAACGCCAATACAATTATTGTTGAAAATGCCGATCGTTTTGGGTTAAGTCAGTTATACCAGATCAAAGGTCGAGTAGGCCGCAGTAGTCGTGGGGCTTATGCATATTTATTATATAATCCTTCAAAAATTTTAAATGAAGAAGCCAGCAAACGCCTTAAAGCAATTAAAGAGTTTACCGAATTAGGTAGTGGTTATAAAATTGCTATGCGTGATCTAGCAATTCGTGGTGCTGGTGATATTTTAGGAGGAACCCAGTCAGGCTTTATCGACACTATTGGTTTTGAAATGTATATGAAGATCTTACAAGATGCCATTGATGAAAAAATGGGTAAAGTAACTAATGAAAAAGAAATTAAAGCTGTTAATGTCAAAGTTGACGGTTATATTCCTCATGATTATGTTTCTAGTGACATTGAAAAATTAGAATTATATCAGCGTTTAGATCAGGTTACTTCAATTAATGCAATTGATCATTTAAAATCAGAATTTATTGATTATTATGGAAAATTACCAGATGAAGTAGCTATGTTGATTGAAAAGCGAAAGTTAGATATTTTAGCTGCTAGTTCAATTGTTGATGACATTAGTGAAGTCAAAGATAAAATTGAAGTTACTTTTACTAAACAATATAGCCAGGAGTTAAAAGGAGAACAGTTATTTGAATTAGTTAATCGCTTATTTACCCGCCCAGGATTTAAACAGTCTGGAGGTCAAATCAAGCTGATTTTACCAAAATCTGATCAATGGTTAGAAAGAATTAATCAGTTGATCACAACTTTAAATGAGGCGTAAGCCTCTTTTTGTTTGCTTTCCTAACAAAAAATGAACATTGTTCATTGATTTTCTTTAGTTAATTATTTTATAATGATTAAAGAGGTGGCTATGATGAATAAAAATGAACTTAGAAAACAAGAGATTATGGAAACGGCAATGGAATTATTTAAAGAAAAGGGCTATAAACAAACATCAATGCGCGATATCGCTAAAAAAATGAATGTTTCTTTGGGATTGTGTTATCGCTATTTTGATTCTAAGCAGATTATTTTTAATAGTGCAATAGATATATATATACAAAAATGCTGCGAAGATTTTTTAAAGATTTTAAATGATGATAAGCTGCTACTTAAAGAAAAAATTGATTATCTATATTCAAGTATAGTTGATGATCATGATAAATTTGTTTATCATAATTTCTTTCATCAAATTGAAAATCAGGCGTTTCATCAAGAACTATCAATAAAACTTTGTCAGTTTATTTATCCTCATCTTTTAAAAACCGTTAAACAGGCTATTGATCAAGAAAATTTGAAAATTGAAGATCCGGAAATTTTAGTAAGTTTTATTGTTTATGGGCATTTAGATATTTTATCTTGTCATGATGTAAATCATCATCAAGCTGCATCAAGATTAAAAGAATATGTTTATAAATTAATTGATCTATAAATCCCTGAAAGCAGGGATTTAAATATATTAAAAAAATGAACAATGTTCATTTACGGAGGCAAGTATGAATAAAAAGGAACAAACATTAAAAACATTTAATCGACAGGCAAAAGTTTATGATCATAGTATGTTTAGTAAACACGCTAAAAAATTATATCCTAAAATATTGGATACCGTTATTAAAACTGATAGTTTGGAAATACTAGATTTAGGCTGTGGTACTGGTGAATTAATGAAACTATTATTAGAGAATAATGATCGCTATCAGCTTACGGGAATTGATCTGTCTTCGAAGATGATTGAAATAGCTAATGAAAAGTTAGCCAATCGAGTTAAATTAGTTATTGGTGATAGTGAAAATTTACCCTTTGATGATAATAGCTTTGATTTAGTTTATTGTAATGATTCGTTTCATCATTATGTAGAAGTAGAGCAGGTTATCAAAGAAATTAGCCGGGTTTTAAAAAAAGATGGTTATTTGATCATTGGTGATCTTTATCAAACAGCGCTTATTAGAAAGATATTTAATTTTTTATTACGATTTAATAATGAAGGCGATGTTCATGTTTATAGTAAAAAAGAAATGATTAGTTTATTAAGACCGCATTTTAAGCAAATTGAATTTGAAAGAATAGGACATGATGGGTTTATGGTTAAAGGAGTAGTAATTAAATAATGAAAGATTATACCAGACGAAAATATTTGCGTACGATATACCAGTTGGCACTGTCAAAAAAAGAAGTTAGACAAATTGATCTAGCCTTAACTTTAGGCTATGCTCGTTCAAGTGTTTCCTTAGCAGTTAAATATTTGCATCAGCAGGGATTGATTAATATTGATGGGAAGAATTTATCTTTAACAATGCAAGGCAAGCAGGAAGCTAAGTTAAGTTATCAGCAGTATTTAAAAACGTTGGCATTTGTTTTAAAACTAGGCTATGATAACTATCAGGCAAATGAATATGTAAGAATAATGGAAGAGTACTTTGATTATGATTTTATTAATTCATTAATAGAAAAACAAGAATAAACGAGTTTTTCGTTTATTCTTGAGCATAATTATTAACAATCGTTTCAAAATCTAAACCAATTTTAAATCCTAGAGTAAAATAATCATCAATACAGTTTTGGAATGCTTCAAAATTATAACAATCATTAATTTTTAAAGCACTATGATAAACTTTGATTAATTGATTACTAATAGTAGTCGGATCATTGATTTCCTGATAGTTTTTAACATTATCAACATGTAATTCAAAACCAATCGACATTAACATGTGTAATCCAGAAATATAACATTCC
Source organism: Thomasclavelia sp. (assembly GCF_017889095.1). Lineage (GTDB taxonomy): Bacteria > Bacillota_I > Bacilli_A > Erysipelotrichales > Coprobacillaceae > Thomasclavelia. The sequence continues at coordinate 23,258 of NZ_JAGHEW010000016.1, forward strand.
AGTAAATCTTTATTGTCAGTTGAAGAATTATCCCAAAAGCTAAAAATATGGGCTTCTTCACCAACTTTACCTAATTCACAAAGAAATGCTAGAACTTTAGCTTCCACTTTATCTTTGTTTAAAACAGCATGATCAGGATTACTAGCAAGTTTTAATTCATTGGTTACATGCTGGTGATATATTTTATTAATTTCATTCATTAATTTTCACCTCTTACTAGTATTATACTCCTTTTTATGTCCTTTTCATTAATTTTATTCAATATAATCATCACGAAGATGAACTTTAGTATATTGATTATTAGTGAGATCCTGGATGATATCTAAAAAAGTAATATTTTTTAAATAACATTCATAACTTACCTGATCTAAATATTCTTTATTGATGCATTCAATTTGATGAACTTTTAATAAATGTTCAAATTTTTTAGTATATGAATAACCAATGGTTATTTTATATAGGGGTACTAAATGTTTTTCAACAATATCAGCAACTTTTAAAGCATCGGCGACACTTTGGCGATAAGCTCGCGTTAAACCGCCAGCTCCTAATTTAATTCCCCCAAAATAGCGAGTAACAATAGCAATGATATTAGATAACTCATTTTTTTCTAATACATCTAACATCGGCACTCCCGCTGTTTTGCTTGGTTCACCATCATCATAAGCTCTTTTAGCATTATTTACGATATAAGCAACGCAGTTATGAGTAGCATCATGATAAATTTGTTTATATTCATTAATAATTTGATCAACCTGACTTTCATCGTTACAAGGTATCAAAGTACAAATAAATTCTGATTTTTTGATTACCAGACGATTAACGGTTATTTTACGTACTGATTTCATCTAATCCCTCATTTCTTTATTATCATAACATATTACTGGTAAAAAGTTGATAAATTTGGTATATTAGAAGCATAATTTATAGGAGGCAATGACTATGAAAAAAATAGCTGTTTTAGCAGATAGTGGATGTCAATTTCCAATTGGTTCATTAGAAGACCAGGGAATCTATATTGTCCCATTGACAGTTACAATGGGTGAACAAACATATCTTGATTTACAGGAAATTAGTGCTGAAGAGGTTTTTAGACGAATGGAAAGAACTGGAGAGATGGTATTAACTTCACAACCATCAACAGGTTCGATTCAAGGAGCAGTTCACAAAATCAAAGAAGCCGGTTATGACCATATTATTGCATTACCGATTGCAACGGGATTATCATCAACTTTAAACGGGATGAAATTGGCTTGTGATATGGTTAAAATTCCTGTTACTTTAATTGATACGAAAGCAACGGCTAGTAATCAGCGCTATTTAATTAGAGTCGCTAAAAAATTAATTGATGATGGTAAAAGTGTTGAGGAAATAGAAAAAATCTTAACTTCTTTAGTTGAAGATTCTGGAACGTTGATCATGGTACCTAACTTAGATCATTTAAAAAAAGGTGGTCGAATCACTCCCGCAGTAGCAATTTTAGGGAATTTATTAAAAATTGTGCCAGTAATGAAACTAAATTATAAACTAGGTGGCAAGATTGATACTTTTGATAAAGTAAGAACGATTAAAAAAGCTAATTTACGAATCATTGATCATTTGGTTAATGACTGTCATGTAAATAATAAAGACTATATTATTGCCATTGAACATGTTTTGGTTGATGAATTAGCTAACCAGATGAAACAAGAGTTGATCAAACGAATCGGTGAATGTTATATTACTGTAAGAGAATTACCGGCAGTTGTTGGAGCTCATATGGGTGTTGGCGGTGTTGGCTATCAATTTATTCGAAAATATGAGGGCTTATCATGGAACGAATAACTAGTTTTTGTGTCGACCATACCAAATTAACACCAGGTGTTTATGTTTCTCGTGTCGATGATAATTTAACGACTTTCGATCTTCGAATGACGACGCCTAACCTGGAGCCAGCTTTAAAACCTGAAGCAGCACATACAATTGAACATATTGGGGCAACTTTACTTCGTATGGTGTATATAAAGATAAAATTATCTATTTTGGTCCCATGGGCTGTATGACGGGATTTTATTTAATTACTAAAGATTTATCATTAGAATTTGTAATTGAGTTAGTTAAAGATACTTTTAAGCAAATTGCCATTTGGGATGGAGAAATTCCTGGTGCTTTTAAAGAAGAGTGCGGTAATTATACTTACATGGATCTAACAGGGGCAAAAAAAGCTGCCCAGCATTATTTAAACGCTAAATGGCAGCATCAATATCATTATTTATAACTGTAAGCAATGCTTGCAGTTTTTTATTCTTGATTAATCAAAGCACTAATTTGATCATAAATCATACTTTCTTGATTTTTATCACACATGACAATAATACTATCACCGCTTTTTAAATAAGTTTGACCACGCGGGATAAACTCATTACCATCACGCTGTAAAGAAACAATTAAACATTGTGGTGGCCAATTAATTTCTTTTAAGCAATGGTTTTGCAAAGGACTATTGTTTACAATCATAAAATCAAGCAATACCTTTTCGCCAACGCCTTTAGGAATTGGAAAATTGCGTTTTTTAATTAAGTTTTCTAGTAAACTTTCATAAATCGGTTTGGCTTTTAAAAGATCAGCAACAATATAACTTACAATCGTTACTAATGTTAGTGATAGTAAATGGTTTAATGAACCCGTCATTTCAAAAATTAAAATAATTCCTGTTACTGGAGCTCTTACAATTGCCGTAAAATAACCAGCCATCGCTAATAAAACAAAGTTGTTGATGTAACTGGCATCTAAGCCTAAATATAAATGTGCTAAATTACCAAATAATCCGCCAATTAAACAGCCAATTACTAATAATGGAAAGAAAATTCCACCCGGTGCTCCTGAACCAAAACTGATTTGAGCAAACAAAAATTTACCAATTAAAAAGATAATAATTAAACTAACACTTAATTTACCTTCAGTTAATAAATCAACTAAAGTATCCCCGTTACCAATTAATTCTGGTACTGTAAATCCCAAAATTCCCGCTAACATAAACGGTATTAACAGCTGTTTAAAAGTTGATAGATTAAATCGTTGATATAATCCTTGAATAAATAATAAAGATTTATTGTAGAAAGCCCCTAAGATTCCTAAAACAACTCCTAAAATAAGCAGCATCCAATAATATTGGGTAGGTAATACGGCTTGAATATTAAAGGAAAATACTGGCTCCATTCCTAAAATCTGAGTCATTAGATAATCAGCGGTAATTGATGAAGTCATAACGGCAATTAATAATGGTGCTGAAAAGTGCTTATGAATTTCTTCTAAGGCAAACATAACACCAGCTAAAGGAGCATGGAAAGCAGCCGCTAATCCGGCACTGGCACCACAGGTTAATAAATAACGTTCTTCGGTTTTACTGCGCTTTAAAATTCGTCCCACTCCTTTTCCACTCATGGCTCCTAACTGGATTGATGGACCTTCGCGACCTAAAGCTAGTCCCGCTAGACTTGATAGAAAACCACCGACAAATTTACATAGTAATACCCGATACCAGTTAGCATCAATCTTACCACTTAATTCCCCTTCAAGCTGTGGGATACCACTGCCAGAAATTAATGGCTCCAGATTTAATAGTTTAGAAACAATTTTAGCGATAATCACTAAAACAACAAACCAGATAGCAACTAAGATAATTGAGTTTTTACAAAACGCTAAAATATCTAATAATAACGAAGCGCTTTTAGATAAAGCAATTCGATAGGCAATAACGATTCCCCCGGCTACAATTCCAGCCAATAACCCCTCAAATAATAAAATTAATTTAAATTGTTTTGAATCTAATAATTTTGTTAAAGTCTTTTTCATAAAATTCCCCATTTCAAAAACATTATAAATCGAAATATGGCGATTAGTAAAGAATGTTTTATTTTAATTATGACAAAAATAAGGTACAATTATAGTGGTGATAGAAATGGCAAAACGATTAGATGCAATTGAAACTGTTGTTGAAGTATTTAACGAAGCAATGGCAGTTCAAGAAATATATTTAAGGAAAAGTAAATTTAAAGAATTATCAATGAGTGAAACACATGTTTTAGATGCGGTTGATAAAGTTAAGATTCCTTCAATGAGCAATGTGGCCAAAGAATTGCATATAACTTTAGGAACTTTAACGACTGCTGTAAAAAAGATCATTGAAAAAGGTTTTTTAATCAAAAAACGTTCTTCAGAAGATCAGCGCGTATTTTTATTAGAATTAACAGATAAGGGCAAAGAAGCATTAGTGATTCATGAACAGTTTCATCATGAATTAGCGAAGATCTATAAAGCTTCAATTCCTGATGAACAAATAGATTGGGTCTTTACAACTTTAAAAAAGATCAAAAAAGATCTGGAAAAATTTAAACAAGAATTAGAAAAGAAATAAAACCAGGCGGGGCCTGGTTTTCATTATGTTTATAAATATCATTAGTGGAAAAAACGAGTTCGTGTGTGATATTTTGAAGTAATCAAATGATCAATTTGATTACTGGCCATAACCACGATAGCAAGCGATCTGGGGTGAAAAGAAGCAATTAAATTTGCACAAGTCATGATCGTATTACCCGAGGTAATAACGTCATCAAAAATAATTACATCTTGATTAAATAAGCGTTTGCCATCTTTGATCTTGATAACATCCTTAACTAATTTACGGTTAGTTTGACTAGTTTGTTTATAATTACTAGTTTTATATAAACCAGTAAATATATTATTACTAAAACTAGTAACGATCATTTCATTAGGATTAAAACCACGTCGTAAATTGTCCTGGTCACTGCTAGGAACCGTGACAATTATATGACGCCGATATTTGGTTTTAAAATGATAAAAAGGATTTAAGAAAGCATCTTTTAAAGCGTAGTCATCTTGACCTTTATATTGAAATAATAGTTGTTTAAAAAAGTCGTTGTAGTAATATAAAATAGTCAAAGGATAACCGTTAAATAGATGAGTCTGATTATAAATTTCAAATTGGTTAAGGCAGTTAAAACATAATGTACTATGGTGACAAAAATGATAGAAACTAGGTGTTTTAGCGATTTCTTCAAAACAAATTAAGCATTGTCTTGTTTTAGAGTTTGAATGCATCGTTTAATCGCTTTAGTTTTATAAGGGGTAAAAATACTAATCGTGCCACTAGGATGATTGATCTTTCTACCCACACGACCGCAAATTTGAATCAAAGTATCCCGATTAAAAATCCGATTATTTCCATATAATATAATTACTTGAACATTATCAATAGTAATCCCTCTTTCTAGAATCGTAGTTGTAATAATCGCATCAAGCTTGCCTTGTTTTAAAGCAGTTAAAGTTAAATCAATATTAGTACTTTGAGAACTGCAGTCTTGGCATTTAATTTTGGCTAAACGCATGATCTTAGTGACCTTTTTAGTTAAAAGAATGCTAGGAACAAAAACAATCGTTGGTTTTCCTTGGCGATGATGGGATTTAATTTTGAGCATTGTGATTAAATAGCTAAGCCAAGTTGGCGTTAGATAACATTTAGGAATGTCTAATAAATAACCATGATAGCGTTTTGTCATTAACAAATCAGGCTGATTAGTTAAAGTTGCCGACATATAGATATAGTTACCTTTAATACTATTTTCTAATATGCCTTGCAAAACATCGTTATTGGCATAAGGGAAGGCATCTAGTTCATCTAAGATCAATAAATCAAAAGTTTGATGATAACGATATAACTGATGGGTCGTACAAATAATAAACTGCCCATTAGTTTTGTTACAATGACCACCATAAACACTAGTGATTTCAATGTTTTGAAACTGGCTTTCAATACGTTTAGCTAGCTCAACGACAAGTTCTTTTCTGGGTGTCGTAAAACAGACACAGTGACCTTGATTTAAAGCATATTTGATCACTTCATAAGTTATTTCTGTCTTACCGGCACCACAGACGGCTTTTAAACTAGTATTTAGGTGTTGTTGATAACGCAGTAATAATTGTTTCGAAATTTCTAGTTGTAATGACGTTAGCTGGTAGTCTAAGTGATAATCAATTTTTTTAATAGGCTGGTTAAATTGATTCTGGACTACTACTTTCTTACCAATTTTAATACATTTACGACAGTATGTTATTTGCTTAAAAGTATAGAAATATTGAGGATCTTGATTCTTACATCTAGGACAAATCATCTTATATCACCCACCTATATTGTACCGCAAAATAAGGGGATTTTGGTCTCAAATTGGTGATAAATTTTTCTCATGATTGTCTTAAAAAAGTTTCGCTAAATAAAAATAAAAAAAACTTGATTTAAACAATCTTTTCTTTATTTTGATAAAAATGTCGACAAAAATTAACAGGGTTTTTATTAATATTTTTTTTGTCGATTGAAATTGTTTTATCTTTTAATTCTTTAGTCATATACTAGAAATGACCAAAGGATGAAGGGGTGAATTAAATGCAAGGAAAAGTAAAATGGTTTAATGCGGAAAAAGGTTTTGGATTTATTGATCGTGGTGATGGCAAAGACGTGTTTGTTCATTATAGCCAGATCTTACAAGATGGTTACAAAACTTTAAATGAAGGTGAATTAGTTGAATTTGAACTGTATCAAAGTAAACGAGGGATGCAAGCGAAACATGTAGTTAAAATTTAGATATGATAATAAAGCCAATATCGTAATTAATATTGGCTTTTATTAATATTTTTTAAGATTGTCTTAAGATAAAATTTACTTCTTATTTAGAAATAAAAATGCACTAGGGTACTTAGTTCACTTAGGGGTTTAAATTAATAACTTTAAATGTTATAATACGATAGACAAATAGTAAGGAGTGTTGTAATGCATGGCAAGTAGAAAAGAACAAATTCGTAAAGAATTAAAAAAGAAACAAGAAAAAGCCGGATTAAATCCTGATGCGGTAAAAAATATTGTCGATTTGAATGATCAAGTCGGTGAAGATATAAAAGTAGAAGATTTTCAAGGTGTTTATAGCGGTGAAGTAATTCCTTTTAATACAACTCCCCATTCAACTAAAAAAAGTTTAGTTGGAAAAATAAAAGGAATCTTTGATGATGAAAGAAAACAGTTAAAGAAATTAGATAAGATGGCTGATGAAATTATGAGCTTAGAGTCTAAATATCAGGCTATGAGTGATGAAGAATTAGCTAATCAAACTAATATTTTCAAAGATGCTTTAGCTGATGGGAAGACTTTGGATGATATTTTAATTGATGCCTATGCAACGGTGCGGGAAGCCGCTTATCGTAAATTAGGTTTAAAAGCGTTTAAAGTTCAGCTTATGGGTGCCATTACTTTACATGATGGTGATATTGCGGAAATGAAAACTGGTGAAGGGAAAACTTTAACATCAATTTTCCCAGTTTATTTAAATGCCTTAAATGGTAATGGGGTTCATGTTGTTACTGTCAATGATTACTTAGCTGGTCGTGATGCTACAAACAATGGTTTAGTTTATAATTTTTTAGGACTTACTGTCGGGTTAAATAAACGTGAATTGACACCAGCTCAAAAACAGGCAGCTCATGGCTGTGATATTACGTATACGACTAATGCGGAATTAGGATTTGATTATTTACGTGATAACATGGTTACGCGTTTAGAAGATAAAGTATTAGTTAAAGGATTAAATTTTGCTTTAGTCGATGAGGTAGACTCAATTTTAATTGATGAATCAAGAACACCATTAATTATTTCTGGTGGTCGTAAAAATACTGCTGCTTTATATTTACAAGCGGATAAATTTGTTAAGTCATTAAAAGCTGATGTTGACTATGAAGTTGATATTGAAAGTAAAACTGTTGCTTTAACAGCTAGCGGGATTGCTAAAGCAGAAAAAGGATTTAAGTTAAATAACTTATATGATCCACAACATACATCGTTAGTTCATCGTATTAATCAAGCTTTAAAAGCTAATTATGTAATGACTCGTGATGTTGAATATATGATTGCAACTGAAGACGGCAGTCGTGATATTAATAACGCTAAAATTATGATCATCGATCAGTTTACGGGTCGGGTTATGCCAGGAAGAGCGTATTCAGATGGTTTACATCAAGCCATTGAAGCTAAAGAAGGAGTTCCAATTAAAGAAGAAACGGAAACTCGAGCTACAATTACGTACCAAAATTTCTTTAGATTATTTAATAAATTAGCGGGGATGACAGGTACTGCCAAAACGGAAGAAGAAGAATTTAGATTAATTTATAACATGCGTGTAATTGAAATTCCGACAAACCGTCCAGTTATCCGTGATGATCGCAATGATAAGATCTATTCAACTAAAGTTAATAAATATAAAGCATTATGCGATGAAGTAGTAGCTCGTAATTCTTATGGACAGCCAATTCTAATTGGTACTGTATCGGTAGAAACTTCAGAAGTATTATCAAAGATGTTGAATCGTCGAAAAATTAGACATAATGTTTTAAATGCTAAAAACCATGCCAAAGAAGCTGAAATTATTGAAAAAGCTGGACAACGCGGAGCTGTTACAATTGCTACCAACATGGCTGGTCGTGGTACCGACATTAAATTAGGTGAAGGTGTCGCTGAAATTGGCGGGTTGGCCGTAATCGGTTCTGAACGTCATGAATCACGTCGTATTGACAATCAGTTAAGAGGTCGTTCAGGTCGTCAGGGAGATCCAGGATATTCAGTCTTCTACGTTTCTTTTGAAGATGAATTGATGGAACGTTTTGCTGGGGCAAGATTAAGTTCTTTTAAGGATTATTTAGAAGATGATCAGGCAATTGAAAATAAAATGGTTACTAAAGCTATTGAAAGTGCGCAAAAACGAGTTGAAGGACAAAACTTTGATGCTCGTAAACATATTTTGGAATACGATGATGTAATGCGTCAACAGCGTGAAATCATGTATAAAGAACGTGATGACATTATGTCAGAAGCTAGTTTAGATGAAATTATTAAAGGAATGTTCAATCAGGCCATTGAAATGACAGTCCGTCAATATACTAAACATGATGGTAAAGTAGAAACAGTTGATGTTGCTGGTGTGGTTGAATTTGTTGCTAAAAATTATATGTTATTAGTTGAAGTAAATGCTAATAATTGTGAGTCGTTAGAACATGACCCTAAAAAATTAATTGAAACATTAACAGATTTAGTTTTCAATCAATACATTAGTCGCTTTAATAAAGATTTACCGCCAGAAAAGAAATTACAGTATGAAAGAAGCATTCTTTTAGGTGTAATTGATTATACTTGGATCAACCATATTGATGCCATGACTAAGTTACGTAATGGTATCTATTTAAGAGCTTATGCCCAAAAAGATCCTTTAGCTGAATATACTGAAGAAGCATTCTATATGTTTGAACAGATGACTAGCAGTATCGCTGATACTATTTCTCGAAATATCGTGCATATGGGTGTTCGTCCTGGTAGTGAAGCTGAACAAAAAATTCCTCATTTAAAAATGGAATTAACATTTAAGTAATGGAATTATATGAAATTAAAAATGGGCTTAATAAAGCCCATTTATTAATAAGTGAGTTTTATCAGTCAATCGATATTGAAGCTTATCGCCGTGAGATTGAAGGACTTACTGTAATTACGTTGCAAGAGGGATTTTGGGATGATGCTAATAAGGCTAAAGGAATTTATGATAAATTAAATCGGATGAAAAAAACGGTTGATCAATATGATTTATTAAAGCAAAAAGAAGATGAATTAAATGAAACTTATGAATTAGTAAAAAATACTGATGATAAGGAATTTATGGAAATCTTAGAAAGTGATTATTTAACTTTCGCAAAAGATTTAGATGAATTTGAAAAGATGATGTTATTATCAAATGAACATGATAATTTAAATGCTATCATGGAAATTCATCCTGGCGCTGGGGGAACTGAAAGTCAGGATTGGGCGGATATGTTATTTAGAATGTATCAGCGTTATAGTGCAAATAAAGGCTGGAAGGTTGAAGTGCTTGATTATTTGGATGGTGATGTTGCCGGGATTAAATCGGTAACGATGTTAATTAAAGGTGAAAATGCTTATGGGCATTTAAAAGCGGAAAAAGGAGTTCATCGTTTAGTTAGATTATCACCATTTGATTCAGCTAAACGAAGACATACATCATTTGCATCGGTAGATGTAATGCCAGAATTTAATGATGAAATAGAAATCGAAATTGCTAGCAGTGATCTTAGAATTGACACTTATCGATCTAGCGGGGCTGGAGGACAGCACATTAATAAAACTGATTCAGCGGTGCGCATCACTCATATACCGACTGGTACGGTCGTGACTTGTCAAAGTCAAAGAAGTCAGATTCAAAACCGGGAACAGGCAATGATCATGCTTAAAAGCAAGCTGTATCAATTAATGCTGGAAAAACAGGCAAGTAAATTGCAAGAATTAAAGGGGGAACAAAAAGAAATAGCCTGGGGTAGTCAAATTAGATCGTACGTGTTACACCCATATTCATTAGTTAAAGATAATCGTAGTAACTTTGAATCTAATAATCCCAAAGCTGTTTTAGATGGGGATCTTGATGATTTTATCTATGCCTATTTAAAAGCGGTATTATAAGGAGGCTGTAATGAAAAAAATATTAAATCAAACAATTGCAATAATTATTGGTAATTTTATTTTAGCGTTAGGTATTTGTGCTTTTATTACACCAGCGGGCTTAATTACTGGTGGTGCTTCGGGAATTGGGATTGCCATTAAAGCTATAACCGGTCTTAATCTTTCTTATACAGTTTATGCGATTAATATAATTATGTTTATTGTGGGGTATTTTTACTTAGGTAAAAAGTTTGCTTATGGAACATTATTAAGTACACTCATTTATCCAACATTTTTAGCAATCTTAGAAGGCTATGAGCCGCTTAGTCATATTACTAACGATATTTTATTATCATCATTATATGCTGGTTTATGTATTGGTATTGGCAGTGGACTAGTTTTTCGAGTTGGTGGCAGTACTGGGGGAATGGATATTCCACCTATGGTCTTAAATAAAAAAACGGGAATGTCATTAGCCTGGCTGATCAATATTTTTGATTGTTTAGTTTTGCTTATCCAGGTAATTGTTTGTCCAATTACCATTGAAGCAATCTTATATGGTGTTGCAGTTGTAATTGTAACAACAATCGTAATTGATCAAATGATGATGCTTGGAGAAACGAAAGTTCAGGTAACCGTAATTTCGCCTAAATGGAAAGAGATTCGACAGATTGTTTTTGAAAATATTAATCGTGGCTGCACTTTATTAAATATTACGACAGGTTATCAACAAAAAAACCAATATGCGGTAATGGCAGTAGTTTCTAAACGGGAATTGCATTTATTAAATGAAATGATCTTAGAAATTGATCCAACTGCTTTTATCATCAGTAATATTACTCATAGTGTCAAAGGACGTGGATTTACTTTACCTTCGATTGATTTATAATTAGTGTTGATTAATATCAGCACTTTTAAAATTTTAAAAGTAAGAAAATTGTAGTAAAAGAAAGATAATTAGTAGCAGATTAACTAAATAAAAAAGCAAATGATTTTATTATTTAGTTAATTATCAATAAAAGATATTCCAGCCTATTTATATAATAAAAAGCTGCATATAAATATAAAAGTGCTGTTTTAAATGAGTAGACAAAATAAAAAGAAATCGTGCTGATTTCTTTTTAGGGTTGATTATTTATCTTGATTTTTTAAATCAATATAAAAATCAACATGGCCACAATTAGGGCAATAGCAGCTTTTTAGTTCATAATTAGTCTTTTTTAAATCATCATTTTTAATGATTAATTCAAGATAACTCATGCTGGAAATGCCACTATCCTTAATAAAACAATTTGTTTTCAATTCACTTTGGCACATTGGACATATTCTTTTCATATTGTCACCTCTTTTCTTTATTGTAACAAAAATTAAGTGATAATGACAGTATTTATGCCCATATTTGTCAAAGTGTGCTATAATAACGTAGAGCAAAAAGGCTTAATGAAAATTGAATAGATGAAAACTGAATATATATTTAAGATAATGGAAAGGAGCAAGTCTAAACGGCAAAAATATGATAAAGCTTACAAATGTTACAAAAATTTATAAAACTGGTGTACGAGCCTTAAATGATGTTAATTTAACGATTGATCCTGGTGAATTTGTTTATGTTATCGGGACAACAGGATCAGGTAAATCTACTTTTATTAAGTTGTTATATCGAGAAGAAAAAGTTACTTCTGGTAGAGTTGAAGTAGCTGGGCAAGATGTTTCTAAATTAAAAAATCGCAAAGTTCCTTATTTTCGTCGCAATATTGGAGTAGTTTTTCAAAACTTTAGATTGTTGCCTAAAAAAACAGTTTTTGAAAATGTTGCTTTTGCCTTAGAAGTAATAGATACACCTAGAGCTGAAATTCGTCAGCGGGTACGGGCAAC
>NZ_JAGHEW010000394.1 GCF_017889095.1 Thomasclavelia sp.
AGTGAAAGCAGCGCCTTTAGACGCGAGCAAGTAGCAAAGGCTTATAGCCGCAGAGAAAACCACGTCTTTTAGGCGTGGTTTTTATTTTAGTAATAATAGATTGTTTCTTATAGAAAGATATTCCATAACCAATTACATTTTCATGACCTTCATCTTCTAATCCTTCGATATATTTTTGATCGATGATTTGTTTACTGGCTTTTCTTAATTCTTTAATACTGTTTGAATGCTTGCATTCAATGACAATTGCAGTTTCTAACTGTATGGCAGCATTGCAAGATCAAATCTACCATCAGCGCTTTCTCGATTTGATTTTACATCATAACCATCAGCATTTAAAAAGCCAACCATAAAACCATGATAAAATGACTCGTAGTTATCATAATAATTGATCCTTTGCATTAAAACATCTTCAATCAGCATCGTTTTTTCAACATAATAATTATTATCGATCAGTTCTTTGAAATTCTCGATTCCAGTACTGATTCGCTTTATGATCATCTTTCCTTTTTTATTACTATCATTTTACTATAATACACTATAAAAGTTATTGAATTCAAAATTACAAATAGAGTCAACAATAGTATATTGTGGTAATTTTTAGAAAATATAAAAAAGATGATATCCTAAGTTAGCTCTAACTTTTTTCAATTACTTACATTTATTCTAGGATTTGGTTTAAATTTAATAAATTTAAGGGGTACTGTTTTTTTATCTGTTTTAATTTTAGTTTTATATTTTTCTAAGTAAAACTTCAAATATATTTAAATAATTTAATAATGTTTGTTTAAAATGGAAAATAGTATTAGATAAGTAGCTATCTTTATTTTTTTATCTTTTTTGATTAAAATATAAATAGGAAATGATTTGGAGGTAGGTTATATGAAGATATTATTGATCAATGGTAGCCCTAATGCTCGGGGATGTACTTACACAGCTTTAAGTGAAGTGGCTAAAACATTAAATAATGAAGGAATTGAAACAGAGTTGATTCAAGTTGGACAAAAAGATATTCGTGGTTGTATTGGTTGTCGTAAATGTAAAACGTTAGGTAAATGTATTTTTGATGATTTAGTAAATCAAGTTGCTGATAAATTTAAAGAAAGTGATGGTATCGTTGTAGGAACACCGGTATATTTTGCTTCTGCTAATGGAACATTGATTTCATTTTTAGATCGCTTGTTCTATAGTATTGATTTTGATTTAACCATGAAAGTTGGTGCTAGTGTTGTTAGTGCTAGACGTGGTGGGACAACAGCAACTTTTGATGAATTAAATAAGTATTTTACGATTAGAGAAATGCCAATTGTTTCTAGTCAATATTGGAATAATGTTCATGGTAATACTCCTGAAGAGGCAATAAAGGATCAAGAAGGTTTACAAATTATGCGAACTTTAGGTAAAAACATGGCTTTTTTAGTTAAAGCAATTAATTTAGGGAAAAAAGAATTTGGTTTACCTGAAAAGGAAAAGCGACTAACAACAAATTTTATCCGCTAAAAGAACTCATTAAATTGAGTTCTTTTTCTATGCCTTTAAAGTATAAATTTGTATTTAATATAAGTATTTTATCTCTTAGATCTTTAGTTATAAAATAAAGACAAGGAGGATTGGATATGATCGATGTTTTAACCAAAGAGCAGATCAAACGGAATTTAGTTGATATTGGCTGTAATCAAAAACAAATTGAAAGTTTTATGAATGATTATGATCATAATGATCTAAAAAAGTTAATTTTGTTTTTGAAAAAACAACGCTGTTGTTTATTACAAGAATTGCATGAAGAACAAAAGAAAATCGATTATTTAGATTATCTTGTTTATGCTTTAAATAAACAAATGTTATAACTATATTGTTGTTTTATCTTAACAGTCAAGTATTAACAAGAAGGAGGGATTGTTAGTTTAAAAACAATTAGTTTTATTTTTGGAGTTTTAAAGATAATTGCTAGTGTAAAAAAATTTAATTTGCTTATTTAATGACAATAATTTTTCAAAAGTATTAAAAATCATTTATAATTATTAGTAGTAATAAAAATATTGAAAGCTAACTATATAAAAATCAAGTGTTTTTGATGAAAAAGTTTGAAAATGTTTAAATTTTTGATTTTATAAGTTAACTGTTAAAGTCCTTTGAAAAGTGAATAGTGATTTGTCATTTTTGGGC
>NZ_JAGHEW010000177.1 GCF_017889095.1 Thomasclavelia sp.
TGATCGTATCTTCATTAGTAAATGGATAATTGGCATCGACATCTAAAAAATGACTTTGGAGATATTCTATTTCTTTTAAATAAGCATCTTTTAATTCATTCCAGCCATTAAACTTCATTTTATGAGCAATTCTAATTAAAGTTGATGGCGAAGTAAAAGTAGCATTGGCAATATCTTTGGTAGTCATATTTTTTATTTTCATTTTTTCTTTAAGAATAAAGTCAATAATGACTTTCTCGCTTGTAGAAAAATCACATCTTTCTAATCTTTCCTGGATCAACATGTTCATCACCTCAAAAAAATTCTAACATACCCAAAATAATTAAACTAGAACTACTTATTTTTTTAAAAACTATTTACAAGTTAATAAATGTTTTTTTTATTTTTTGTAAACGATATTTCTTTTGGTTTCAATAAGCTTGTTTAAAGAATAATAATCAATAAAATAATGGTGCCTTAAAAAGATAGGAGTGATTAAGATGATTAGAAATATTGAAAATGAAAGACAGCAAATCAATTTACGCGCTAAAAAAGCTTATGAAAATATTTTTGGTAAACCCAAAGTATATCCAGTTTCTAAGCGTTTGAATAGTCAAGAAATGTATGATTATTTAAAGTTGGAAACCCAAAGACAATTGCTATATTTTAAACAATTGAAACAATCTTATTTACATAGATAGCAAGAAAAGATTTCAAGTAATTTACCCTCCCTTAATTACTTGAAATTTTTTATTTTGTTTTAAAATACATAGTCTATCAATAAATTATTTATATTATTTTAATGCTTGACTGAAAATACAACCATGATAAAATATAATTAAATAGAGGGCAATTTTATTAGACGATATAGGGGAAGGTGATACAATGATTTGTAATAATTGTGGATATCATTTTAAGTCGGGATTTACGTGTCCGTTATGTGGTAAACGTCATTCGGGTAGAAGCAGATGCCCAGTTTGTCAAAAAATTATTTATCATGGACAAGTTCGTTGCAATAACTGCGGCAATCCACTCCAAAAGGTAACTAGTGTCAATAATGCAACTATTCAAAAACAGGCCAATTATAATCAAAAACAAGTAGAAACACATCAAAATGAAGAAAAGAAAAGTCGTCATATAATGAAATTCCTGGTTTTTCAACAATTAGAAATGTATGATTATCGTAAAGATAATCAGGCATTGAAACAAAAGATGCAAGATGCTCGAAATACTTTATTTAATCATAGTCAAACAAAAAAACAAAAAAGAAAAGATCGATCAAATATTACTAATGCAATTGTGGGAACTATTTTTTTAGCTACAATCAGTTTATTTTTAATTCGAACGGTTATTACGACTGTTAATCAAAAAAATGAGATTGAACGTTTATCAGATGATTTTACCACCGTTGAAATTCAAGATGATAATACCGCTTTAGAAATGGCCGGTAATTACAATCAAAATAATTATCAAATAATCAACGGTGATGATGTTTATTTGGGAATTGATTATAACATGGTCCAAACTAATCGAAACCTAGGAATAAATAAAGAAAATGGATTACAGGGCTATGAATATTTATATTATGAAGATGATAAAATTTATGCTGGTGATGGAATAGATTATTACTTTCATGATATGAGAAATGGTGATAGTGATTATTTATTTAGATATGAAAAAGTATTACCGTTAGGCCAAAATCGTTTTTTGTTTTTAAATGAAAAGCAATTATCGTTATATGAAAACGGTCAAGAAAGTATTTTATCAAGTGAAGAAATTGTCGATTTTACTTATGATTTTAGTAGTAATTTAATTTACGCAG
Organism: Thomasclavelia sp.; assembly: GCF_017889095.1. Taxonomy (GTDB): domain Bacteria; phylum Bacillota_I; class Bacilli_A; order Erysipelotrichales; family Coprobacillaceae; genus Thomasclavelia. Next base: position 1,802 of record NZ_JAGHEW010000177.1, read on the forward strand.
CTATTGAAATTGATGATGGAAATTTGATTTTTTCAATAGATTTATCTGGTAATGTGATCGAAACTTTTGATTTTATTACAATTGGCAGTTTTTATGTCGATAATAATATCATGTATTATCAAGATTATGACGGGATCATTCGTTATAATATATTAATGGATAGCTATGAACAGGTGATGCTAGGATCAATAAAAAATTATACTGTTTGTAATGATGGTATTGTTTATGTAGATACAGCACAAGAGTTATATTTTTATGATCCAAGTGTTGATACGGTAACGTTTATTAGTGATGAAGCCGGTCAGTTTAATTTAATTGGTGAATATATTTTATTTGAACGTTATGATGGAGATGATTATGGCAATTGGTATATTGCTACTAAAGATGGGCAAAGATGTTCGATCGATACTTTATCTGGATAGATGATATTTGTCTGATAGAAAGCTTTATTAGGTTATTGATAAAGCTTTTTATTATGTTTTTGGTAATAAAAGTGTATAAAATTAATTTTTTATTATGTGTATAAGTATTGTTATACACATATTTTTTTGATTAATAATTACAAATATTTTAATTATTATAGCTTAAGTGTATAATATTTGTATATAAATACAATAAAAAAGCTATACACATATACAAATGAATGAATAACTGTATAAAAAAACATTGCTTTTTGCAATTTGAAACAAAGATTGAAAAGATTTATAGTTGTTCTCGGTTAGAGGAGTTGTGTATAGTAGGAGGACAGAATGAAAACAAACAAAGATAGAGTTTTAGAATATATTCGTGAATATTCTAATAACTTGAAAACTGATGAATATCCAAAAATCACAACTCAGTTTCTAGCTGAGCAGCTTGAATTGCAACGCACCAATTTAAGTAGTATTTTAAATCAACTGGTTAAAGAAGAACAAATCAAAAAGATTCCCGGTCGACCAGTATTGTATCAATTAAATACAATAGAGGAAACGATAAATGATCAGTTTGTTGATTTAATTGGTTATGATAGCTCGCTTCAAGAAGCAATCATGGTTATTAAAGCAGCAATTCTTTATCCACATGGTAATCCGCATATTATGTTAACTGCAGAAACAGGTAGCGGGATAACACGATTTGTAAAATCTGCTTATGGATTTGCGAAAGCGTCGCATATTATTAAAGCTAATGCTCCTATATATATTTTTGATTGTCAATCTTATATTGATAGTATCCAAGAAATGAAAGATCAGTTATTTGGTACAGTCAATACTAGTGGAATTCTTCATAAAGCTAATCAAGGATTCTTATTAATTAAAAATGCTCATTTGTTAAATAATTATTTAAGAAATTTACTTTATGCAAGTTTTGAAAGTAGTAAGTTCTCACAAGACTGTTATGAATTGCCAGAGGATTATCGATGTATTCTTATTTGCCAAATACCTTATGAAACAGAATCATTAATTATGGAGGCATATAAAAATCATTGTAATTATCTAATAGATTTTCCTACCTGGAAAAAACGGACATTGAATGAGAAGTATCAATTGATTGTTAAGTTTTTCAAGTCAGAAGCTAAACAATTGCATAAACGAATTCAAATTCATTCACGAATTTTGAATGCTTTAGCTTTATATCAACCACAATTTCAAATCAATGGATTAAAACAAGACATTCATTATGCTTGTGCTAATGGCTATACAAGATGCAAGAAAACGGATCTTAGTGTAGAACTGTTTATGTCTGATTTTTCTAATGAAGTACGAAAAGGGATCATTCATTATAAACAGTATAAAGAAGAACTCGATAAGATTGTTAGTCAAGATACAAATTATTTATTTACTAGTCAAGAAGTATTAAAAAATAACGTTGTAACTAAACAAGAAAATATTTATCAAACAATTCAACAAAAGAAAAAAGAGTTAAAAAAACAAAATTTAAGTGAAACAGAAACAAACGCAATTATATCTAATGAATTGAGAAATGATTTTGAAAATTATTTTAAAAAATTGATATCTAATATAGATAGCATGGAAACACTTGGGAAAGTTGTATCGCCTAAATTGATTCAAACTGTTAGTTTGTTTTTAAAAGAGGCTTCAAAAAAGGTAAATCGTATTTTTGATGATCAGATTTTATTTGGGTTGTGTTTACACATGAATGCTTTAATTATTTCTGTTAGTCATAGTCAAATTATTTCTGCCGAAGAAAAGAAAAGGATAGTTGATTTATTTCCGGAGTATTATTCTTTAGCACAATCATTAGTTCAAAAAATGCAACAGGAATTTCAAATAGAAATAAATCAAGATGAAGTAATCTTTGTGATGTTGTTTATGTTATCTGGTTATGAATTGGCAGTAAAAA
>NZ_JAGHEW010000178.1 GCF_017889095.1 Thomasclavelia sp.
CGATAAAAGAAATAAAAAACAATAAACAAACCACCTAAAATAACTATTGATGTATAATTAGGAATTATATAACTTAAAAACGTTAAGCCTACAATTTCCATTACTAAAACGATAAACAACACAACTGCTTTTAAACGCACTAAAATCGCATAGCTAGAAAAATTTTCATCGGTCATGGATATCAGCATAAATGAATAGATAGCATTACTAGCTAAATAAATTGAAAAAACCGAAGAAATAACTAATGAGATAAAGGTCGTATATTCTTGCGATAACACATATTCAATAAAAGGTGATAGTAGTATTTTAGGTACATAATCATACAATAAATTAACTAATTTAGTTTCATCTAATAAATCGTTTTGAAATATTTTTAATAAAATGATCAAAGCAGGCAACAATGCTAGAAGCAAACAAAAACTAAGTGAATAACGAAATAGGTTACCTTGTGGGGAACAAAATTTTTTGATAGCATGTTTTAGTTTAACCATTTTGATCACTCCTTGATTTTATTGTAGCACTTTTAATTATTTTTAATAGCAAAAAAGATGAAATCCTAAGATTTCACCTAAATACAAGCAATTGATAAAACATACGTTGTACGATCTAGAGGATAATTATTTTCACTATTACAAAGAATACAGGATATACTATCCTGGTATTTACTCTTATTTCTAATTTTAGAAAAACTCTTTATATCACTTTGATCAAATTTAACCCTTTTTTTATTTCAATACAGTGAATTTTTAAATTCTCAATTAAAATTAAATCTATTTCATTTTGTTCATAATCACGATAATATTGATTTGCAGGTATTTCAGGATTATGAATAATTCGGGATAAAACCCTCTAACAATCATTTTAAACAATTCATTGACCGAAAGCGGTTCAATCTTTTTTTGCAATAATTCAAAAGTAGGAACAAATGGTACTTCTTCTTTCTAGATAGTTTCATTGTAGCTTAGTGGATTCATTGTAAAAATAGTGGCTCGACTTGCTAATGACTGACTAACTCCACGCATCAAAGAAAATGACTGTGACCCTGTAAGAATAAATAATCCATTGGCACTTCCTTCTTTAAGTCTTTTTTCATTAACAATTGATTCAATAACTTTCATTAAGATAGGCGCATATTGAATTTCATCAATTACTAGAGGATAAAATAAAAAATTGTGGATCACTGATTGCTTCATGCCTTTTTTCAATATCATCAAGTGAAACATAATTAAACCCATGAGTTTTAGCTAATCGATAAGCCTCAGTAGATTTTCCCACTTGTTTAGCTCCAGTAATAATTACAACTGGATATAATTTTAACGATTGTTCTATTTTCTTAGACAATGTTCTTGGATACACGTTCTTGCTCCCTTCTACAAATCTATATAACCATTATGAAACATATTTAAATATTAAGTAATCTTTATTAAAATAAACAAAAAAAAGGAAATGATATTATTGATTACTCAATATTTTCAAATCCTCTTTTTAATTAAATATTTTCTATTTCAAAAACATCATCTCATTAATTGATCGTTAGATAAAAATCATTATCAAAATCAACTAAAACATGACTACCGTTTTTAATATCACCTTTGATCATTTCTCTGGCTACTAGGGTTTCAATTTTTGATTGAATGAATCGTTTTAATGGACGAGCCCCGAAAGTAACATCATAACCTTGTTGTCTAATGATTTCTTTAGCACGATCACTAACTGTAATCGTGATCTTTTTATCAATTAAACGATCAGATAATTGTTTAATAAATTTATCAATGATCTTATTGACAACTTCTTGATTCAATGAATTGAAGTAAACAATTTCATCAATTCGGTTTAAAAATTCTGGTTTGAAATGAGCTTTTAGTTCACTGTCAACCGCTGCTCTAGTTTCTGAATTATTACCTTCTAATAAGTAGTTAGAACCAATATTAGAAGTCATGATAATAATTGTATTTTTAAAGCTAACGACATTACCTTTAGAATCAGTAATTCTTCCATCATCTAATACTTGTAATAAGATATTAAAGACTTCAGGATGAGCTTTTTCAATTTCATCAAGTAACACGATTGAATATGGATGACGTCTTACGGCTTCACTTAATTGTCCGCCTTCTTCATAACCAACATATCCTGGTGGCGCTCCAATTAACCGTGAAACACTGAATTTTTCCATATATTCAGACATATCGATCCGCACGATATTTTTTTCTGTATCAAATAACTGTTCAGCTAATGATTTAGCGACCTCAGTTTTACCAACTCCGGTAGGACCCAAGAAAAGAAAACTTCCAATTGGTCGATTTTCATCATTGATTCCAGCTCGTGATCTTAAAATAGCATCAGTAACTTTGCTAATGGCTTCATCCTGGCCAATGACTCTTATTTTTAAAGCCTGATCAAGTCTTAATAATTTTTCACGTTCAGATTCCATTAATTTATTCATTGGAATACCAGTCCAACGAGCAATAACTTCACTAACAGTATCGACAGTTACTTTTTCTTGTAATAAGTCATCTTCCTGCTTTGATGTTTCGAAATTTTTGATTTCGTTTTCAATTTGTGGCAAAGTCTGGTATTTAATTTTAGAAGCTTCTTCTAAATTACCTTCAGTTTCATATTTTTCTTTTAAGTTTTGTAATCTTACTTTTTGATCTTTTAACTCTTTAATATGATCTAAGGATTTCTTTTCAGCTTGCCATTTATCGGTTAAACCTTTGATTTGTTCATCTAAAGAAGCAATTTTAGCTTTAATTTCATTTAAACGATTTTCATTATCTTCATTTTTATCTTCTTTTTCAATTGAAATTCGTTCCATTTCCAATCGATTCTTTTCCCGAGTAATTGTATCTAGTTCTTCTGGTAAAGAATCAATTTCCATTCTAATTGATGCACAAGCTTCATCAATTAAATCAATCGCTTTATCTGGTAAAAAACGATCGGTAATATAACGTTGTGACATATTGACAGCGCCAATGATCGCACTATCAGTAATTTGAACCCCATGGTGTGATTCAAACGAGTTCTTTAACCCACGTAAGATGGCAATTGTGTCATCACTATCAGGTTCATCAACCTGAACTTTTTGGAAACGTCTTTCTAAAGCCGCATCTTTTTCAATATACATCCGATATTCATCTAAAGTAGTTGCCCCAATACAATGTAATTCACCACGAGCTAACATTGGTTTTAATAAGTTAGCAGCATCCATGGCTCCATCAGTTTTACCAGCCCCAACTAATTGATGAATTTCATCGATAAATAAGATGATTTCACCCTCAGCTTTTTTAATCTCATTTAATACCGCTTTTAATCGTTCCTCAAAATCACCACGATATTTAGCACCGGCTACCATAGCCCCTAAATCTAGTTCATATAACGTTTTATTTTGTAAAGATACGGGAACATCGTTTTTAAAAATACGCCACGCTAATCCTTCAACGATCGCTGTTTTACCAACCCCAGGTTCCCCAATCAAGATCGGATTATTTTTAGTTTTACGTGATAATATTTGAATTACCCGACGAATTTCTTCATCACGACCAATTACGGGATCTAGCTTACCTTCAGCTACATCTTTAGTTAGATCACGACCATATTTTTCTAATACTTCATATTGATTTTCCGGATTTTGATTATTTACCATATTCCCACCTCGCATTTCATCAATAATCTTTTTAACTTCACGTTTATTTAGATTAAATTCTTTTAATAAATCTTTGATCCAGCTACTATTCATTTCAAATAGTGCCATAACAATATGTTCTACACTCAAGTATTCATCTTTAAATTGATTCATTTGACTATTCGCTAAATTAATCAACTGATTAAAATCATAAGAAATTCGAATACTGTTAATATCTACATTATTTACTACTGGTTTGTTTTTAAGTCTTACCTGTAAACGCTCTTGTAACTTACTAATATCAACATTAGCTTTAGTTAATACCCGATAAAATATTCCGGTATTATCTTCTAATAACGCCAATAAAAAATGTTCAACATCAACAACCTGATGCCCCATTTCACCAGCTTTACTAATAGCTCTTTGAATTGCTTCTTGCATTTTAGCAGTCCATTTATCAATATTCATCTCTATCACTCCTTTAGCACTCATTCTTCCTAAGTGCTAACTACATTATACATCTTTTTTTAGCACTGTCAACAACTGAGTGCTAATATTTTTGTTATTTTTTTGCAAACCCTTTAAAATCAATAGTTTGCAGTATCTTATTTCTTTTGAAATTATGATTTTTTCTGTTTTGACACCAATTTGACACCAATCTTTTTATGGTGTAAAGCATTTAACACCATACTATCTAGTCTTGCTATCTCATTTTCAATCCTTTTCAGCTTTTTGATATGGTTATACACTTCCATTGTTACATCTATATAAGCGTGTCCCATAATATATTGAAGAACTTTTACATCCATATTACTCTGTCATTTTGGTGCAAGCTGTGTGTCGCATTACATAAGCTAAAAACTTTGATAACAGCTCTGCTTCCTATGCTCTTTTTGCTCTTTCTACTTAGGCGATAAGGTATTCTATGGAAAACATCATACTACAGATATTAAAAATGTTGGTTTACATCCAAGTTTTCAACTATTCCATGATTTAGTTACCATGTTCAATATATCAGTTGATAAATATTTCTATCCAGCGAAAAAAATGGCAAAAAATACGGCTCGCTATCAGATAGAAACCTTTTTTTGTTTATTTAGTGATAATGAATTAAAAATCATTCAAGGTACAATTGACGGTATCTTGAAAAAAAGGGAAAGCGTGAAGTAATAAACTTCTCGTTTTCCCATATTCATTCTTTTGCTTAGTTGCTAATCTGCTTTGCAGACGACAACCAAACTCTATATTTTAAACCTCATCTTTTCGCAACAATTCGATAATCGTTTCACTTTTTGATTTAGAAAAAACAAATAGTGATGTTACTACGCAAACTATGATAATCGTAATAAATAAAAGTAATGTCTTGATTACTGGAAAAACATATGGAATCCCATATATATTAAAGTTTGTAAATACCAAATAACTTGCAGGTAAGCCAATTATCAATGCAATGACAATAGACAAAACAGAATAACCTAAACTTTCAAACACTATCACTTTTTTAATCTGCTTTCTTGTCATACCGACACTTTCTAAGATAGCAAATTCTTTAGAACGATTTTGTATGCTTTCAGACATCATGTTTAAATAATTTGAAATAGCAAGTAACATAATAATGATTCCTAAACTTCCACCTAATACAGTAATTTGATTTTCTGAATTTTTCATTTCTGAATAATTATCTAATTTCGATTCAGCAGAAATAAGTTTATTGTTCGCTACAAGTTTTTTAATAGATGATTCTACATTTTTAGAAAATGGTTCATCATAATCAATTTTTATCATTTCTATTAACGGTTGTCCCATAATTTCATCAAAAAAATCATCACTAACAATCAAATCGGGTGTATAGCCAGCAGAATAATACGCTGGGTAATCATCTATAATTGCCCCTATTTCAACAATTTCTTTTTTATCCGGATTCAGAGCCGTTGGGATTGAAAATTTAACCTTTTTTTCTGTAATTCCATTATCACCTTGTGTAAAATTTTTAGAAACAAAAGCAATCTCACCATTTTTGAATTTTTCCTTATCAAGTGGGATCTGAAGTGCATTATTTATTTTTTCAAATTCCACTTCATCAATTCCCACAACTCTGCAAGTAAAAGAATAGTAATCTGGCTGTTTTTTATATAGCTCTACATCTTTTTCATAATTACCAGGAGAATATCTGGAAGCATATAATTCTTTGTAATATTCTCCATAGACATTTTCTTGATATGGAACAACTGCTGTTGCTGATTTTAAAACTCGCACATCTTTTACTCCATCTACAGATTTTATTTGTTCAATAAAATCTGAATTGAAAACTTGCTTTTCGTTATCTGAAAGTAATGTCTGATTTAAAAGCCTTATATCATAATCATAAGAATGGTTCAAAATATTTTTTGCATTATTAGCATAAATCACAACATTGATAATCAAGAAAAGTGATACTGCCAAACTTAAAGAACACATGATAACAACGAATTGTTTCTTATCTCGAAATAAATTCATTTTTACCATAGAGCCAATATCACCGCCAGTTCTTTTTTTATTTTTGTTTTTTATAGACGTTACTCCTATATATTTCATTGCTTCAATACAAGAGCAATCCATTGCTATTTTCACTGGTTTTTGACTACTAATTATTGTTGTAGTAAGTGAAAAAATAGCAGCGATTATAAATACCCAAAGGGAGATAGTCCCAACCTCACTTGTTGCAATCGTTGGATTTAAAGAGTGTAATAGTTGAGGAATAATAATTTTTCCAATAATTATCGAACAAACCAATCCTAATGGTATTCCTATCATTGCGTTCCACAACATTTGCTTATATATCATCTTTCTAATCTGAACAGATGTTGTCCCAATTGTTTTAAGCTGGCCAAAATACCGTATATCTAGATTTACAGAAATATACAATGTATTATAAATAAACAAATATCCACTCATAAAAACTAAAACTAATAACCCAAATAATCCAATCATAGTCCTGATAAAGTTAGAAATAGTATCATAATCCGCTTCAATAATTTGGTTTCCAGATAAGTTGATTTGATTTTGCATTTCTATGATATCCTTTTGGGAATATAAAGGATTTTTTAATGTGATTTTTAATGTTCCTTGCGTTAAATCAGTCTGCACAACTCCAGTTGATTGATAAAATTTATCTGAAACATACCCCTTATCTACGCCTGTATAATCCAAAAACCAGCCGCTTAAAATAAATGTTTTTGCTATATCGTTATTCTTGCTATTTTCTGCTAACGTTTGATATATGAAAGGCAATTCCATACCCACTTTAGGATTTTCAATTCCCATAGAACGTATCGCACTTTGTGAAAGCATAATTTCATTTTCCTTGACTGGATAATTGCCTTTATAATAGTCCAATGCTGGAATCGTCTGTTGTTTCCAACAAGTATCATCTAACCAATAAAATTTTATCTTGTCTAATTCTTTATCTTGATATTTTGATGCAATTCCACATTTCACGCTAAGCCCAGCATATCTCACATTGTCCATTTTTCGTATGGTAGATACTTGATCATCTCTTGGTTCTGTCAGTTCAATATCATAATCTATCCCCTGCATTCTTTGTTGTCTTAAAGAAACTGTATCCCAATAACTTAATCCAACAGATATTACGGTGCAAAGTAAAAACGTTGTCAAAAAAATAGCTACTATAGTTAAAAAATTTCTTTTTTTATTTGCCTTATATGTTGCTTTTGCAAGATCTTGAATTACTTTTTTGTTATTGACTTTGAGCATTTTTACTCACCGCCTTTCACAATTTTTCCATCTTCTATGCGGATAATTCTATCTGCCATTTGAGCAATCTCTTCATTGTGAGTAATCATTACAATCGTTTGAGCCAGATTTTGACTTGAAATTTTTATCAGGCCTAAAACATCTTGACTTGTTCGGCTATCAAGATTTCCTGTTGGTTCGTCTGCAAGAATAATAGCTGGTTTAATTGCCAAAGCTCTTGCTAATGCTACACGCTGTTGTTGTCCGCCTGATAATTGATTTGGCATAAAATATTTTTTATCTTCTAATTTTAATAATTTAAGAATTTCTTCAATATAATCATTATCTGGTTTTATACCGTCCAGCTTAATAGGAAGCACAATATTTTCATATACATTCATAAGTGGTAAAAGATTATAGTTTTGAAATACAAAACCTATTTTTCTTCTTCGACAAACAGTTAGTTCATCACGAGATAATCCCGATATATTTCTTCCGTCAATAATAACTTCTCCAGAAGTTGGATTATCCAAACCACCAAGCATATGTAGCAAAGTAGATTTGCCACTTCCAGAAGTTCCAACAACAGCTAAAAATTCCCCTTTACAAATATCTAAATCTATACCGTCCAATGCTTTTACAGTATTCTCTCCCGTATTATAATATTTTTTTAAGTTTCTAACTGATAAAATATTCATTTTTCATCTTCCTTTCTCTCTGTTTGAACTAATAATAACAAAGACTTCTTTCTCAAATCTTTCTCAAAAGTGACAACTTTGACACAATTAAAGATTGAGAAAAAAGTCTTGATTAAAAATCACTACGGGATAAGAAAACTTCAACGGTAGTTCCTTTATTTAATTTGGATTTTACCTTTATATATCCTTGTTGTTTTCTTAAAACTTCTCTAGCCAAATATAACCCAATTCCAAAGCCCAGCTTATCTGTTACATTTGTTCCTCTGTAAAATCTTTGAAATACTTTTCCTTGCTCTTGCTCTGGTATGCCTATACCATTATCTATAATTTTTACGCATACAAATGATTCATATAAAATAGACTTAATCGTTATTTCTGTATTATTTGGTGAATATTTTATTGCATTTTCAATAATATTCGTAAAAACTTCCTCTGTCCATTTCGGGTCAACAAATACTTTATAATCATTATTTTCAAAGCGAATACGAATGTTTTTCTTCATTGTATCCAATTCTACTGATTGACAACTTTTTTTAATTATCTTGTCTAATTCAATTATTTTAGGATTGACAGAAATAATTCCCTGTTCTGCATACGAAGATTTCAGCAATTCTTTCATAAAAAATTCTAATTTTTCAGCGTTTTTTTCGATTTTATCTGCCAATCGATACGATGTTGATTCATTCAATTCCTCTTTTAACAATCCTGTATATAAAGTAATATTTGCAAGAGGAGTTCGTATTTGATGACTAATATTAGAGAGTAATGATTTTATAGTATTACGTTCTTGCTCAGCAACTTCTTTTTGCATATTTGAAATTTCAACAATACGGTTTAGTCTTTCAGAAATAGCCGAATCTAAGGACTCATCATATATCATATCAATTTGTTTTCCGCCAAGTATTTCATCGGCTTTATTCAAAAAGTTATTATACTGAGATAACATCTTATTTCTATACCAGTAAATTACACAGCCTAAAATAATGATATTCAGACATACGATACCAATAAATACAAGAATGTGAATATCCATTTATACACTCTCCCATACATAGCCTTTTCCGTAAACAGTTTTTATATAAGTCGGATTAGAAGAATCATCTTCAAGTTTTTCCCTTAATCGTCGTATTCCAACTGAAAGAGCATTATCTTCAACATACTCTGTTCCCTCTGGCCATACCCATTCAAGCAATCGTTCCCTTGTTAAAATTCTATTTGGATTTGAAATTAGTAAATACAAAATTCTCTGTTCTGTTTTACTCAATTCTATCTGTACCCCATTTTTATAAAATTCCATTGTTTCAAAACGAAAAAGAAACACAGAATTTTTATATTCTTGTTCACTTGCCACTGTATTTCTCCTAAGTAACATTCTAATTCTGGCACGAAGAACCATTAAACTAAACGGCTTAGTAATATAATCATCAGCCCCACTTTCTAAGCCTTTAACTATATCCATTTCCATGCCTTTTGCAGTTAGTAAAGCAATCGGAATTTGTATTTTCCGTTTTAATTCCCGACAAAATTCCAGTCCATTACCGTCTGGAAGATTGATGTCAAATATAAGCAAATCAAAAGAATAATGCTCAAGGGCTTTTCTTGCTTCTGCTATTGTTTCACATATCACAAAATTCAGTTCATCACTTTGTAAAGATAATTCTATTCCCTCTGCTAAATCTGTATCGTCTTCTAAAACCATAACCAATTTATTATTTTTAATCGCCATGTATAATATCACTCCTTAAAGTGTAAATATTTTTGAAGATTATCTTTTCTCATTTACAAAATTCCTTAGTCTTTATGATATATCTACTAAAAAAGAGTGTCAATAAATATTCATTATCCAGAGCAGTGTTTGTAGAATAAAACGTGTATCTCTTTATTAAAATACACACTTTTTCATCATTTATCCTACAATCTTCCAATTACTATCCTTATATAGCACAAGCTCATACTGCGCTACCTGCGTATCCTTTGTCTGATTATCAAGGGATATCACAGCAACCTTGGCTTTCACATTGTCCCCGTTCTTTGTAAATACTGGGTTTACCAGTTTAAAATAAAGATAGTGCCTGCTGATAGGTTGAAGCACATTTCCCGATATATAGCATTACCTTTCCACGATCTGACACGCTCCATACTTTCTACCAGTATTGCTTCTTGGAAGTATAAACACGGTAGTCGGCAAAGCGGTAGCGATTGTTGCAAAGGCAAGGAAGCCTGTAGCTAGTCGCTTCAATATCTTTTTCATAGCTTAAATTCTCCTTTCAGTGAATATAGAAAAAGCCGTCCATTTCTAAACAGCTGAAAATAGAAAAGGAACGTCAGTATAGGCGTTCCATAATCCACACTTACTGAACTGCTAATGTTCAATAAGGTATCTGCGATATTCAATTTTTCAATTTGTGATACTGATATACTATGTCAAAAAAAATATCTATCTGCTGATTGACACCAATTTTTTATAAA
>NZ_JAGHEW010000179.1 GCF_017889095.1 Thomasclavelia sp.
AAACCTGATGCTTTGCTTATTTTAGGAGATACTAACAGTTGTTTAAGTGCTATCAGCGCTAAAAGGTTGCATATTCCAATCTTTCATATGGAAGCGGGGAACAGATGCAAAGATGAATGTTTACCTGAAGAAACCAATCGAAGAATAGTTGATATCATTAGCGATGTTAATTTAGCTTACAGTGAACATGCCAGAAAATATTTACATGAATGTGGACTACCAAAAGAAAGAACTTATGTAACTGGTTCACCTATGGCTGAAGTATTATCTAACAATTTAGAAGAAATTAAAAAATCTGCTATATTAGATAAACTTCATTTACAAAAACAGGGATATATTCTTTTAAGTGCCCATCGAGAAGAAAATATCGACACCAAAAAAAATTTTTTATCACTGTTTAATGCAGTAAACAAAATGGCTGAAAAATATGATATGCCAATATTATATTCATGTCATCCAAGAAGCAAAAAAAGATTAGAAGAAAGTAACTTTAAACTTGATTCAAGAGTGATCCAGCATGAACCGTTAGGATTTCATGACTACAATAATTTGCAGATGAATGCATTTGTAGTAGTAAGTGACAGTGGTACTTTACCGGAAGAAAGTTCCTATTTTACAAGCATCGGTAAATCATTTCCGGCAGTATGTATTCGAACGAGTACCGAAAGACCGGAAGCATTGGATAAAGGCTGTTTTATTTTAGCTGGCATTGATGAATATTCATTGCTCCAGGCTGTAGAAACAGCAGTAGAAATGAACAAAACTGGTGATTTAGGAATACCGGTACCTGATTATATAGAAGAAAATGTAAGTATTAAAGTAGTAAAGATCATTCAGTCATATACAGGAATTGTTAATAAAATGGTATGGCGAAAGTAAAAAAATCTATTCTTTAAAAGAAAATTCACCTTTTGAAAAGTATATATAATAATAGGAGGATAATTAAGATTGTATCAAACAATTAATTTTAGTATTATATTATATAATAGAAAGGTGTGATTTAACTATGATGATGGAAATTTACTTAAGCAAAGAAAAGGCACTACAACATAACATTGACATTAATGAGTGTTATGACAAAATTGATAAATATTTTATCAAAAATGGTGTAAAAAAGATGTCTACTGGTATCTATAAAGGTAATGATAAAGATTTTGATACTATTATGGGTGCTCAATGGAAATTACCTAAAACAAACTGGTTTTTAAAAATAGTCGATAAGTGGTATTGTCGCTATGAGGGAGATACAATCGAATATCGAGAAGATGCTTTAGAATCATATTATCGAATTAAAACTAGAAATGAAAAATTTTTCAAAAACAAGAAAAGCCATTAATTTTGATTTAGATGAAAAGCTTCTTAAAAAACATTATCCTTCAAAAAATTATCGAAATAGTTGGAAAGATATTGGTAAATATTTAGGTAGCAATGGATTTTTACATCGCCAATACTCAGGGTATGTTTCTAAAGACTATATATCAATGTCAGATGTAGGAAATATAGTCATTAACATGGCTGAATATTATTCGTGGCTTGGCTTATGCGTGCAACAATTTGATGTAACGATAGTTGGCAATGAATATAGTTTTGTATCGAGAATTAAAAATTGTTGATTAATAAAAATGAGCGTAAAAAGCTCATTTTTTGCTATCAAAATAATGTGATATTGAGGAACAGTGATTGGGTACTATGTTTAGATGACAATTTAGAATATTTATATTTGGGAGGTGGAAGATGGTATGATAACGATATTAACAATATTTTTTTCAGTTATTAGCATAATTATCGGGTTATATACTTATAAAAAAAGCAGAAAAAAGATTATCATAGTTATTACGATAATTTTTGGATTAGTATGGCTCTATTATAATCGTGAACAAATAAAGGTTGAATTTTGTAATGAATATGGGATTGCATGTCAAAATAGAGTAGAAAAAGAAGGAAATGAACTGCTAAAGGATGCTAAAAAGTATTTGGAAAATAATCAATTTAATTTAGCTTTGAAAAAACTAGATCAAATACCAAATGGCTTTTCTAAAAAGGATGAAGTAGATAATTTGAGAAATAAAATAATTAGATCAGAAACTAATTTTCATATCGAAGAGATTGAAAAATTAGAGTTTGCAGGAAATTATGTAGAAATTATTGATTATATAAATGAGTTATCAGATGAACAAAAAGATACTGCTGAGATAACTAATAAATTGAAGACAGCTCAAAATTATTATGTTGAAGAGCTGTTAAACAATGCTAAATCTATTTTTGAAAATGATGGGTATAAAAATGCAATTGATTATTTGCAGCCATATAGCGATTTATATGAATCAAAAAAGATTGATGATGCTATTGCGTATTATGGTTCGTTTGCTCCAGTAGCTCTTTCTGCTTTAGAACCATTCTATAGTGATAGTAGTACCTATAAAGCCGGCTTTTATACTAAAGATTTGAATAAAGATAATTTAGGGCAGGAACATAAAGATGTAATTGGTGGCTCTTGGGAAAATAAATACAATATAGAAGGTAAGCAATATCAATATATAGAGGGTGTTTTATATTATGTAGAAACAGCAAATGGTTATTCTGGAAAAGAGTTATTCAACACTAAAGGAAGTCTATCGATATATAATGATGAACAGCTAATAGACTCTTTTAAAATCCAACCAGGAGATAAGCCGATTAGTTTTAAGGTTAATATAAGCAATGTATCAGCTTTGAAAATAGTATTTGATGGGTCTGATATGACTCTTTCAGGTACAACCAAGTTTGCTGAACTTGCTGGTGTTCAGTTGCATAAATAGTGATTAACAAATATTCAGAAATAAGTGGTTATAGTTTGGGTGATTAAATAGAATCATCTTTTTTTATGCTTAATAAAATTATTTATAGAAAATAAATAGAATTTTAGATAACTAATTTTTTCTATTCTTATTTAAAAGGTAAAGAAGGTCATAAAGGAGGCTATGATGAAGTATTTAAAAATTATAGTTATTTTTTTATTGCTTACAAGTATTGGATTATACGGATTTTCACTTGTTAAAGCAAGAAACAATCAAGATGATACTTATCCAGTGATTACTAGTGATTTAGAAGTTTTAGAAATTAATTGTAATTATAACGAAAGTGATTTACTTAAAGGATTACATGCCAGGGATGAAAAGGATGGTGATTTAAGTGATGATATCTTAGTAGCCAATTTATCACACTTTTCTTCACTAGGAGTTAGTGAAGTGACTTATGTTGTTTTTGATCATGATCATCATTCGACTACATTTAAACGAACAGTTATTTTTAATGATTATAGATCACCACAAATAAATTTAAGTAAGCCACTATTATTTTCAGCTAATTCAAATAGTGATGTTTTATCAAGTCTTAATGGAAACGATCTGCTTGATGGTGATATAACGACTTCAATAATCTTGGATAATAGTAATGTTAATTATCAAGTACCTGGTGATTATAGCATTGATGTATCTTTAACTAACAGTTTTGGTGATCTTGTTAATCTTACTTTACCAGTTCATGTCGTTGAAAGTGATAGACTTAGTATTGATATTCAGTTAAATAGTTATCTAGTCTATTTAAATCAAGGGGATAGTTTTAATCCCAATACATATTTAAATCAGGTTTTTGATAGTAACGGTAATCAGGTATCTACTAGATTAGTTGATTATCAAAGTAATGTAGATACTAGTAAAGCCGGTGTATATGAAGTTAAATATGCTATTAATGTAGATGGTAAACGGGGACTTACTTATTTAACAGTAATTGTAAATGATTAGGAGTGAGATGATGGAATTTCAAATTAATGATCTAGATTTAAGAAGTATAGTTGTAGATTTATTAAAAAATAGCTGGATAGTTGTTTTGACAATGTTGGCAACTTATTTTTTGATAGCGGGATATTATCGGATAACGTATGTTCCCAACTACAAAGCAACAGCTACTGTGGCAGTGTTGACCAAAGGGAGTACGAGTGGATCGTATAGTTCTTTAAAAACAACGATGAATATGGCTCATGTTTTTAGTGAAGTATTTCGA
>NZ_JAGHEW010000180.1 GCF_017889095.1 Thomasclavelia sp.
AAAGAATGTGGCAGCTATGAACACTGTTATTTAAATGAGGACTATTACTTATGGGCCAAAGTTATAGCAAAAGGTCATCATGCAGTAAATATACCTGAAATACTGGTACAGATGAGAGTAGGAAACGGAATGTATGAAAGGAGAGGCGGTTTCAGTTATATAAAAGGTGATATTTCAATGCAGAGGAAACTTTATGATTTGCAACTGATATCATTTTTATTATATCTGTTTAACATAGCTGTAAGATCAACAGTTAGAATATTGCCTACAAATTTTAGAAAACTGATTTATGTAAAAATGATCAGAAAAAATGATTAGTCATTTTAAATTATATTCTTATCTTATGGAGGAACTAAAGTGAAGATATCAATTATAACAATGCACAGGATAGTGAATTATGGTTCAGTGCTGCAGGCATATGCTACTCAATATATATTTGAAAAAATGGGCTGTGAAACAGAAATAATAGACTATCAGACAAAGCGGATGACGATGACAGGAATGATCAGAGATATAAAAGAGAAAAATGATTTATTAAAAAAATCTTTATTGATAAGAACGGCGGTCAGAATTATTATGATTCCTTCATATCTCAAGAGATTTCCTGTATTTAAAAGATTCGTTAGCAATAATTTAAAGATATCAAAACATTTATATACATGTGAAGAAGATTTTGAAAAATATCCTTTAGAAACTGATTTACTGGTAACCGGGAGCGACCAGGTATGGAATTCAGATGTATCAAACGGAATAGATAGACCGTTTTATTTTAGTTTTGATGATACAAAAGAAAAAATTGCATTTTCTGCCAGTTTTGGGAAGAGTAAACTCAAAGATGAAGAAAAAAAAGAAATACATCTGTTGCTGTCAAAATATAAGGCAATATCTGTCAGAGAAAAAAGTGGAATAGAAATATTGGAAAATTTAGGATTAAAAGGTCAATGGATACTGGATCCTACTTTATTACTGACAAAAGAAGAATGGGCTCCATTCATATCAGAAAGATATAGCAATAAAAAATATATACTGGTGTATAACATTAACAGAGAAAAGGGATTAGATAAATTTGTAAGAAGATTAGAAAAAGCCAAGAAAATACCAGTGTATTTTCTTAGCTATCAGTGGCATGATTTTTATAAACACGGAAAACTAAAATGTTGTCCTGCTGTAGAAGATTTTTTAGGTCTGATTAAGAGTGCAGAATATGTTGTTACTGATTCATTTCATTGTCTAGCATTCTCTATTGTATTTAATAAGCAAGTAATGCCATATTATCCACACAAGTTTTCAACTCGACTTGCTAGCTTGGTAGAATTAATAGGATTACAAAAGCAAGTAATTACTGAAAATGCTACAGTAGAAATTGCCGATAATAAAATTGAATGGGATAAAATCAGTAAAAGATTAGCTAATGAGAAGAAAAATACGTTAAAATGGTTAGAAAATGCAATTATAAGTTCAATAGAAAAATAATCTAAATTGATATATGAGAATTTAAATAGCAATTAAGATTTAACCAATAATCCAATATTTAGTAGAAATCGGAGGAAGTAATGATTTTAACTATTAAATTTAATAAAAAAAATGCTTTCAGTTATATTTTATGGGCTATAATTTTATTTTCATATTTTTTTCAATTCCCATTTAGTTTTTTATCCCAATTTATCGTACCTAGTGTTATGTTATTGATAATTTTGAATACTGATGTTAATGAATTTAAACGAAATAAATTATTTTCATTAAATTTTTTATTATTTTTGATATTTCTCTGTATACCTTTTATTATTTCAATTTTTAAAAATGTTGAAATGTCAAGAATTATGAGATTTTTTTTAATACTAATTTCAATACCACTTTGTACGCAAGTAAAATTGAAAAATTATGATAATTATTATAGGATAATGATTTTTTTTGCAATTATTAAAAGTATACTTCTTGTCTTAATAGCATTATATTTAATTAAGACAAATGATCATACACTAATTAGAAATTGGGTATTAGCAAATAATTTAGGAGATATATATTTAGCAGGATCTTTTTCTCCAAGAGTACAAGTTCAAGGGAATGCTTTTTTAGTAGTTATATTTATTCTTTCATTTATTAAAAATAATAAATTTAGATTAAGTAATATCATATTATTATTTGGTATCTTAGCTGCAGGAAACTTTGCCTTTGTATTGGGATTAATATTATTTGTATTTTATAAAATGTATCTATATGTATTATTGTGGTCAAAAAAAAATAAGCAAAAACTAATGATGTTGATTGTTGCGATAATAATAATCATCGCTTTTTTAATACCGTATATTAATGCTAAAATTGAAATAAAGTCTTTATATTCAAATGTAGTAAGAATTGAACAAATCAAAGTATTAACAGAGGGAAATTTTTTGATTGGTGAAGGATTGGGCAGTGTAATTAATGCAAGTACTACCTTTAGAAATTATAACAATGATATTTATTTTGAATTACAAACCTTATATATCTATAATCAAATCGGAATTATTGGACTATTTTTATTTTACATGACGCTTTTTAGTGCTTTTTTTAAAAAGAGAATGACTATTGTAATTGTATATTGCATATATTTGTTTTATGCTCTCTGGAATCCTTATTGCTTTGATACAACGCAAATGATGGCAACAATAATAATTATAAATCTACCAAATTATGTAGGAGGAAGATTACATGAAAAAAATTGCATTAATGACACTATATAATCCAAAAAAAACAATAATTGATAACATACAAAGAATAATAAACCAAGTAGATATTTTGGTACTATGTGACAATAGTAAAAACGATAATAAAGAAATAATTAATCAATTGGATAATAAAAAAATCATGTATATATGGTTTAATCAAAATTTAGGTTTATCTAAAGCGTTTAATAAAATATTAAAGAGTACCTTTATTAAATGGGAAGAAGAAGATTATATAATATTTTTTGATCAAGATTCTAAAATTGAATTAAATCATATTGATAAAATTATTGAGGAATTTGAAAATATAAACAAAATTAAAAACGATGTTGGATGTGTAGGACCAATTTATTTTAATTTAAATAATAATACATTGATGATTCCGAAATCAAAGGAAAGAATCACCAAAAATAGCTATCGAGTAAAAAGTGTTATTACATCATCAATGGTAACAAAGTATAAAAATTTATTGGTTGTAAATTTTTTTAATGAAAATATATTTTTAGATTTGGTTGATTGGGATTTATGTTGGCGTTTTATAAATCATTCCATGTCTTGTTATACAACAAGTGTTTCAATAATAAATCATTCATTAGGCGAAGGAGAGAAAAAAATTGGCCCATTAAGATTTAGAATATCACAACCATTTAGAATATATTATCAAACTAGAGA
>NZ_JAGHEW010000181.1 GCF_017889095.1 Thomasclavelia sp.
AATCACTATTCACTTTTCAAAGGACTTTAACAGTTAACTTATAAAATCAAAAATTTAAACATTTTCAAACTTTTTCATCAAAAACACTTGATTTTTATATAGTTAGCTTTCTATATAAATTAGAAGAATAAATCATTAAATCTAAAGACATTATACTACATAATTTATTCCTCTACTATCTATATACAACCGTACTTAGTGTTTTTTCTTTTTTTATTTTAATTTTTTTGAAATTTTTTAAAAAAAGAAAAGGAATCTAGTCAAAGATTCCTTATAAATCAACATTACCACTACTAATACCGGAATTTTTATCATTAAGTGGCAGCCATTGTAAGACCCGATAAATATAACGATCCCAAAAATCCCATTCATGAGCACCAGGACCTTCTTCATAAGTAACATCAATATTATGATCAATCAAAAAATCCCTAAATTTATGGTTATTTTCAATTAAAAAATCATCGATACCACAAGCCATATAAATTTTTGGCATTTGTTTAGGTTCGATTTTTAAAGCTAAAGCCTTATAATCTTTATCACTACCTTCAAGTTTATCTAGATTACCAAAAACACTTTCCAAATAACTTCTTTTCATGTGATAACGAACTTCTTTACCATCAGTTGCCTTAGGATAAGTTTCAATTGATAAAGCAGCCGATAAAATAGCAATATATCCAAAAGTTTGATAATATTTAAGACCATTAACTAATGCCCCATAACCACCCATTGATAATCCGGCAATAAACGTATCTTCTTTTTGATTAGAAAGAGGAAACATTTGTCTAGTTATTTCGACTAGTTCTTCACCAATAAATCTAGAAAAATATTCATGGCTATTTTCATTATCTACATAAAATTTATTTTCACCGCTTGGCATAATTACTGCTAGATCCTGATCTTGAGCCCATCTTAAAATTCTAGTTCCATTAACCCAATCTAAATCATTTCCAAATATTCCATGTAGTAAATATAGTGTTTTGTATTTCTTTTGTTCATTTTGTTTTTTCCCTTTAACAATTTTATCAACTGGTAAAATTGCCTGAAATGATACATTTCTCATTAATGACTGTGAGAAAAAATCAACTTTTACTAATGCCATATTTTCATCTCCTCGTTATATTAATTAATATTATTATAAACAAAGATTTAATGATTATCTATCCTATTATTAATATAAATAGCGGCGATTATGAAATTATTAGTTTTTAAAATCCTTGCGATATGCATTAGGGGTCATATTATATGTTTCTTTAAAAAGTTTATTGAGTGATTTTACGTTTGCAAAACCGTTTTCCTCAGCAATCGTTAAAATTGAATAATCAGTTCCCATAATTTGTTTAAAAGCAGCATCTAAACGAATATTATTTAAATAAGTTAAAAAAGTACTGCCCGTATATTTTTGAAACAATCGGGCTAAATACTGTGGGGTATAACCAAACCGTTCCGCTACATTATTTAAAGTCAAATTATCACGATAATTAACCTTAATATAGCCACATATTTCTGATAGACGATCGAGATACTTTTGTGTATTAATATCAATGACATCTTCTTTCACTCTAAAATTTTTCACTAAAATATAGCCTAGATCAAATAAATAAGAATAAAACTTTAAATAAAAAGCTTCATCCTGTCGTTTACTGCATACATACATTTGATACAATAGTTTGCGAATCTTCGCCAGTATTTTGCTTTCTTCTAATTCAAGAGTATTACAATTAATATATAATGATTCTTTATTTGAAAACATTTCTAAAAAGTCACCAGGTATTTGTAATACAATTACTTCATTATCTTCAGGACTTTGGGTTGAATGAACTTCTTTAGAATTGATATAAATAAAATCATTTCTATTTAATTCATATTTCTTTTTATTCATCCAAATATTTAACTTACCTCTTTTTACATACAAGATTTCCGCAGAACGATGCCAATGAGCAGGAATTATCCTTAAATCATTATGTGCTGAAAAACTAAATATTTTAGCTGGAATATGCTCATTAGGAATAATTAGTTCATGTTTATATTCGGTATTATTCAAGATTTATCACCTGCTTTCCCTATACTTAAAAGTATACATGATTTTACTAATTTTGACAAAAAAAAGGAATGAAAACTAAGCCATTCCTTTAAAGAATCATTTTTCTTGATAAGCAAAATAATCAAATACGGCTATACCAGTTCCTTCAATAAACATTCCGCCATAAACTCCACAAAATGGTGAAAAGCTAGTTTCACTGCATAAATGCTTAACATAAGTTTTATCAATAATATGTTTTTTCTTGCCTTGTTTATAGTAAAAATAATAATACTCTAAGCTCGCATCTATTCCAATTATGATTTCATCTTCAATTAAAATACTTTTATTAATGCATTCAAGATCACCAACTCTTTTTTTAACATACAATTGATTTTGTAAAGTTACACCAATTTCCATGTGATGTAAATGATCCATAATGATTGCAAGTCCCGCATTAGTATCTAAATCAGCCAATTTATTAATTTTAGTTTCATAGCTGCAATTTATTTCTGTTTGTCTTACCCCAAGAAAAACCGGTGTTTTTTTAGTATCTAGAGTTTCTTGATTAGCGATTAAAATAAGCTGTTTATTTTTAATTACGTAATTATTTTTCAAAAAGTTTCTAATCGTATTATATTCATATCTTAATTGATTATCTTCAAAAGTATCATAAAAACTAAATTTTGGCTGTTTGATTGGCTGTGTACTTGCAATTGAATATGTTTCTTTAGCATCTTTATCTAATACTCCAGGCCAGCCATCATGCCAAGTAACTGGTAATAAAATCGTTTCTCTACCTAAATGATGACGATGTTTATAAGGGCGTGTAGCTAAGGCAACTAGCCACCAGTTACCATCATTATCTTCAATCAAATCGCCATGACCAACTGATTGTAAAAGATGTTTTGGATGATCTCGATTAGATACAATAGGATTAAATGGGCATTTTTCATAAGGACCATAAATAAAATGACTTCGCTGAATCGTAATCATATGTCCTTCACGAGTTCCTCCTTCAGCACAAATCAAATAATAATAGCCATTACGATAGTAAATATGCGGTGCTTCAACGTCACGGCCACCAC
>NZ_JAGHEW010000182.1 GCF_017889095.1 Thomasclavelia sp.
ATACTAATAATAAAGTAGAATTTAGATGTATACAAGAGTATATATAAATTTAAAAAGATTGGAGGGAAAAAAGAAAATGGTTTTAAAAAGAAGATTTTCAAAAAGCATTTTGATCATGTTTTTATGTACTGTTTTATTTATTGCTATGGCACCAATAAAAATATTTGCAGAAGATCAAAATGATGGAAGTCAACATGCAAATCTAGTATTATTTGTTTGCTTTAGCGATGAAGATGATCTTGACTGGTTAAATAAACCAACAGAAGGTGGATACGAAGATAGTTATACTAAGGGAATGACTAATGTTCAAAGATATATGGCTTATTACGATGGAAGTCAAAATCGTTCTTTTTCAAGTTACATGTCAAAAATTTCTGGTGGAAAATATCAAGTTAAAAATATCTTTCCACAATATGATGAAGAAACTGGAAAAGTAACACCGTTTAAACTTACTAGTGTTACTGAAGAACAAGCTAAAGTAGGAAATTATGACACACAAATAATCGAAGATGTAAAAAAAGAAATCAATCTATCTAATTATGTAAATGATTTGGACTTAAATAATGATAAGACGATTGATAACGTTACAATCATTCTTCAAGGTGGACCCTATGAATCATCGGCAACAGGCGAAAATACACCTTCTTTACGTTGCCATAAACGTCTATATACTACTGATAATTGGAATGGTGTTGAATTAAATGCTAATGTTTTTAATATGTTAAGTACTGATACACTTAATAATAAACGAGCAGGTGTAATTACTCATGAATATTTACATTCATTAAATTATCCGGATTTATATACTAGTAATCAAAATGATAATCCAGTTGGTAATTGGGATATCATGAGCAGTGATGGACGATTTATGAACTATCCGTTAGCCTATTTAAGAATGCATTTTTCTGGGTGGGCAGATGTTCAAGAAATTGATGCTCTTTACACTAAGAAAGATAATCAAAATGGTACATTTAGTTATGAAGTTGAATTAAATACGATTTCTGATACAAATTTAAATAATGCGGTAATGATTACTTCGCCTTTAAATCCTTATGAAAAATTTGTCATTGAAGCAAGAGAACTTCAAGGAAAATCTAGTGATGACATATTTGATGGTGCTATTCCAGGTTCAGGAGTAATTGTTTATCGGGTTGATACAACAGTGGATGGCCTTAGTAATTTTTACGGTAAAACAGGAGTATATGTGTTTGGACCAGAAACTGATTCAAAACGTGGAGATGCATTGTTAAACAGTAGTAATCCTAGATATGGAAATAGTGATTTAAATAAAACTGATAACGCCATAACATTTAGTGATAGAACTAATACTGGAATTGTTTTATCTAATGTTGGTGATATCAAAGATGGTAAAGTAAGTTTAACAGTTACTGTTCCTGATTGGTCTAATGTTGATGCATGGCACGATAGTGAAGGAATTAGTGGTGGATTTGTAAATTTGGTTGACCTAGATGGTCGTCAAATAGCTATTGTTCAAAGTTCTGATTGGGCTAGAAAGGCAACGTTTTATGAATATAATGGAAATAAATGGGTAGTTGCTAATGATTTACCTGATTTATATGACGGTCTCACTCATTTGAAATTAGTAAGTTATGAAAATAAAATCTTTGCTACTTATATAAACGAATATGGAAAAATTACAATATCAGTATTGAATGGAAATAAGTGGAAAAAAGCACGAGAAATAGCAACCACTGAAAATACACTTGATTTCCAAGTGGTAAGTAATCAATTATATGTGACTTACGCAATAGAAAATTATTTCCAAAATCGTACTATTTATACTCAAAAAATTGATATAACTGATAACTATGAAGTCGAATTAGTAGGGGCGCCATATACAGTTGTAAGTGGAAATATAGGTGATCCACGTTTACTTGAACAAAACGGATCATTGGTAGTTGCTTATAAAGATAATGATACTATCAAATTAAAAAGATTGAATGGAACATCTTTTGAAGAGATAAAAGATGCTGGTACGGCTATTTCTCATGATATTATCACTTATAATCAAGAATTATATTTTGCTTCCGCTTCAAAAGAAAAACTTATTATTAGTAAATATAGCGCTGATAATGGTGAATGGATCGAATTTGATAGTAAAGATGTAGATAGTATTTCACCTAAATTAGCGATAGCTCAAGGTAATTTATATGTAGTCTATGGACCGGCAACAGATACTAAAAATGGTATTTTTGCTTATGAAGTTACTAAAGATGGTTTAGTAGATGAAGGATTGGCAATTGATTCTGGTGCTAGAGGAAGTAAATTTTCAATGGTGGCTAAAGGCGATACTTTATTTGTTGGTTATACAAGTAATGGAAATGCTTATATCAAAGAAAAGACAATTAGTAATAAATTGTTGTCATTAACTATAACAGCACCTGATAAAGTTTCTTATTTAGTTGGTGAAGAAATGGATCTTACAGGCTTAAAAGTAGTAGCTAACTATCAAAAAAATACTAGAGAGTTAGAAGCTGGTGAATATATAGTTACTGGTTTTGGAACAAGTGAAAATGGCAAACTGATTGCTAAAAATGCTGGTGATCATACAGCGACAGTTACTTTAACGAGTGATCCAAGTATTACTAATACTTTTGCTTATACGATTTCTAATGTACCAGTTATTGCTGATATTACTTCAATTAAAAATAACAATATAGAAAGTTCTA
>NZ_JAGHEW010000183.1 GCF_017889095.1 Thomasclavelia sp.
AAAGGTGATATTGGGGATATCGTTGGTGTTGAAGGAACTGTCTTTATGACAAACACTGGTGAATGTTCAGTTAAAGTATCTAAATACACTCATTTAACTAAAGCATTACGTCCATTACCAGAAAAATATCATGGTTTAACTGATGTAGAAGAACGTTATCGTCGTCGTTATGTTGACTTAATTATGAATGAAGAAGCTAGAAAAATTGCTTTTACAAGACCAAAAATCATTCGTTCAATCCAACATTATTTAGATGATCAAGGTTATGTGGAAGTCGAAACACCAGTATTAAATCCAATTTTAGGTGGTGCTGCAGCTCGTCCATTTATTACTCATCATAATACTTTAGATATGAATTATTATTTACGTATTGCCACTGAGTTATCATTAAAAAGATTGATTGTTGGTGGTATGGATGCTGTTTATGAAATTGGACGTTTATTTAGAAATGAAGGAATGGATAGAACTCATAATCCAGAGTTTACAACAATCGAAGTTTATAAAGCTTTTAGTGATCTTGAAGGTATGATGGATCTAACTGAAGGAATTATTTCTAATGCTGCTAAAGTTGTTTGTGGTACTTATGATATTGAATACAAAGGACATAAATTATCATTAGCACCAGGATTTAAACGTATTTCAATGACTGAAGCAATTAAAGAAAAAACAGGAATTGATTTTGCTTTGGATATGACTTTTGAAGAAGCTAAAGCTTTAGCTAAAGAACATGATATTGAAGTTGAACCACATTATGGATATGGACATATCATTAATGAATTCTTTGAAAAATATGTTGAAGAAACAATTATTGATCCAACATTTGTATATGGACATCCAATTGAAATTTCACCATTAGCTAAGAAAAACTTAGATGATCCTCGTTTTACCCAACGTTTTGAATTATTTATTTGTGGTAACGAATATGCAAATGCTTTTACTGAATTAAACGATCCAATCGATCAATATGAAAGATTTGCCAATCAGTTAAAGGAAAAAGAACTCGGAAATGATGAGGCCAACGAAATGGACTTGGATTACGTAGAAGCTTTGGAATACGGATTACCACCAACAGGTGGAATGGGTATGGGTATTGATAGACTTGTTATGTTATTAACTAATCAAGAATCTATCCAGGAAGTTATCCTGTTCCCTCAAATGCGCGTTAAGAAGTAGAAATATATTAATAAAATAATATTTGAAATCTTTGCTATAAAAAGAAATATACTTGTAATTAAGCAGATTACATATTATAATTTGCTTATAAATCAGATAGCATTGTACCAAATGCCAAAAGGTAAGGAGTCGTGATCCTTACCTTTTCTAGTTTTTAGAGAGAACTTAGCACTAGGTTAGTTACTGTTATAAATGATTGTCTAATTATCCGTATATGACAGATGTAGTCAACAAGAGTTTTTTATGTTTCTTGTAATATTTTTACTGTATAACTTAGATTGTTTATATAAAATAGGGTTTGATAACAAATAATTTACTTGAGAATGTCTAAAATTATGGAACTTGGAAATATTAAAGAGATATTTTTGTAAATAAAATATCTTAATAGTATGATTGATTATACCATTAACAAAATTAATTTATTATAAGATGATAATATCAAAAGGTAAACTATTATAGCTAGAAAAAATGTTAACTATGCTATGCCTTTTATTGGATAATATTTTTCACACAGAACAAAAATAAGATAACCATTATTAAAGAGTGAGGTGCTATAAATGATAGAAAAATATGAAATAGATCTTAATTTAGTTTTGGAGTTATTAAAAACATCAATTGAAGAAGTATATAAAGAAGATAATAATTTTTTAATATCTCATGAGCCTACACATAAAGGAACAAATATGGAAGAACATGTTGGAGAAAGACCAATAGTCTTTAAGATAGCATATCACTTTCAAAACTTATTAATTCAAAACATGAAAGATGGACGATTAAAAAAAGATAAAGAGTTAAGGGTAGATGTTGAGTATAATAGATTATATAACAGATCAAAAATAACTCATTCTAGACCTAAGGGATCTTCTCCTGATTTAATTTTACATAAAAGAAATAGTGTTGATAAAGATGTCATGGTTTGTGAATTTAAAGGTTACTGGTATTTTGAGAAACAACTTGGTGATGAAATTAATAAAGATAAAGTTAAGATAGAAGAATATTGTGATATAGATGGTGAATATAGGTATCAAATGGGTGTAATGATCTTATTGGAAGAAACTCAATATCAAGTAGAAATATATGATCCAAATACAAAATCATGGCTTCACAAGATTTGAAATAAAGCGATCTGATGAAAGAAGAACATATATAGATTATTTTTATTTTAAATTGATACTTAAAATAAACGTATAAATAACTATAGTTAATTAACTTGTTTTATATCTATATTGACACCGATAAAATAAAATATATAATGTAAGTGAATAACTGTAAAAAATAAAAAAATACAGTTAATTACTTACGGAGGTGTCTATATGTTATATTCTTATTCTCAGTGTATTAAAATGTTTGGTACAGATAGGAAAATAAAGCAAGCAATAAATAACGAGCAAATATTTAAAATTGAAAAAGGAATTTATTCAGATACAAAATATGTATCTGAATTGGCAATCATTTCTATGAAATATCCAAATGCAATTTTTACATTGAATAGTGCCTTTTACTATCATGGATTAACTGATGACATTCCGGATTTATATTTTATAGTAACTGCAAAAGAAATTACAAGAATACGAGATAAAAGAATTAAACAAAAATTTGAAAATAGTAAAGAATTAAATCTGGGTGCTATAAAAATGAATTATAACAATGTAGAAATAAAAATATATAATAAGGAACGAATGTTAATAGAACTCATACGTAATAAAAATAAACTACCATTTGATTATTATAAAGAAATTCTACTTAATTATAGAAAAATTATCAGTGAATTAGACATTCAAACTATTCAAGAATATGCGTATGCTTTGCCAAAAACAAATATGGTATTAGAAACTTTGCAATTGGAGATATTGTAATGATTAATCTTTTAGAATTAATAGAAAATGAAAAACAAAACGGGTATAGTGAAGCTAATGCAGGTGCTAAAGTATGTCAAGATTTATTATTAAAAGCTATTTCAGATAGCACATTAAGTAGGAATGCAACCATTAAAGGTGGGGTTGTGATGCGTAGTAAAACTAATAATATACGTAGAGCAACACAAGATTTAGATATTGATTTTATAAAATATTCTTTGTCCGATTCCTCAATCGATTTATTTATTAAAAAAGTCAATTGTATTGAGGGAATAAAGTTTATTCGTTTTGGAAATATTGAAGAATTAAATCAACAAGATTATCATGGGAAAAGAGTATTTATTAAAAAATTGATTTAGCTGGAAATCAAATTTATTATATTCCTTTGCAATTAATGGAAAATTATAACCATTTTCTAATTTTAAATAACACGTGCGGCAGTATCTATTTAAAAAGCACAGATTTTGTACCAAATCCATTAACAAGAGAAGCATTGCAACAAACATAAAAAGGTAAAGAGCTAATTCTTTACCTTTTTATAATGAGAAAATCGAAACTTAAATTTCAATAATAATTAATTTCTTACCATTCGATGTGATTAATGACCATTTAGTGCTTTTTTATTGATAAAGTGAATAATAAATTGTATATATTAGATAAGGGATAGTTATCTTATATCAAATATCTATTTTTATTCAATTTATATTTAATTAGTTTTCAAAAAGGGATTTAGAAGTTTCTAAACTAGGAAGTTGGCAAAATGAAAAAGAAAATAATTATTGGTATTATCGTTATATTGATCATTGGAATTGGGATTTATTTTGTCACAAAAAAAGATGAACCAGTTATACAGATCAATGAATTAAAAACTTCATTAAATAAGCAAACCTATGATGATATTATTTATAGTGGTTATAATGCTATAGGTGAAGATGAAGATCATATTATATTAATGAGCAAAGAACCAAAAATGAATA
>NZ_JAGHEW010000184.1 GCF_017889095.1 Thomasclavelia sp.
AAATGATGAGTGAAATTAATGGAATCATAACAAAAACAAAAGGAATTTCAACGAGATATGCACAGGGATATATAGATTTCAATATATTAAGGAAACAGATGAAGTATCAGTACAAGAGAAAAGAGATTGTAGATAAACTGTTTGAAGAAGTAATCAAAACAAAGTCATTTAAGAATGTATTTATATCGCAAATGCCTATGCCGATATCTCTTAAAGAAGCATATTATGAATATAGATACGGTATATTCGCGCAGGACTGATAATAAAAACAACATTTTTCTTAAAAAGAGCGAAATTTTTTAATTATACTTATTTATTTACAAAAAAACTCGTTTTTATTTAGTTTTATCTTTGAATATGATAAAATGACCTATGATATAGGAAGGGGTGTTTTTTAATGGCAAATCAGAAAAATTTAGTATTAAGTCCAGTTTTAAAATGGGTTGGTGGCAAAAGACAGCTATTGAATGATATAATTCCTATGATACCTAAAAATTGTTCAACTTATGTTGAACCGTTTATTGGAGGAGGGGCTGTGTTATTTGAATTGCAACCCAAGAAAGCAATAATAAATGATTTTAATAGTGAATTAATTAACGTTTATACAGTTATTAAGGATTATCCCGAAGAATTGATTAAAGAATTACAATTTCATAAAGAAAATAATACATCAGAACATTTTTATATCGTGAGAGAATATGACAGAAAACCTGATTTTTTTTCACAAATGACAGTAGTACAAAAAGCAGCAAGAGTTATTTATTTGAATAAAACTTGTTATAATGGTTTGTACAGAGTAAATTCCGCAGGACAATTTAATTCCCCATATGGGAAGTACAAAAATCCAAATATAGTAAACGAAACGGTTATTAGGGCAATGTCAAAGTATTTTAATGAAAATAATATTATCATTAAAAATGTAGATTTTAAAGATGCTTTAAAAGGATTGAGAAGAGGGGCGTTTGTTTATTTAGATCCTCCATATATGCCAATTTCTAGTTCATCTTCATTTACAGGTTATACTGAAAATGGTTTTAATGAAGATAAGCAAAGAGAATTAAAAGAAGTATGTGATAAATTAGATGGAAAAGGTATTAAATTCTTACAATCAAATTCTGATTGTGAGTTTATTAGAGAGTTGTATAGTGATTATAAAATAAAAACTATTAAAGCTAAAAGAGCTATTAATAGTAAAGGAAATTCTAGAGGAGAAATAAATGAGGTGTTAATATACAATTATGAGTAAAAATAAAGATTTATCAGTAGATGAAGCTTGGGAAAAGTTATTAGAAAAATATGATATTGTAAAGAAAATAGAAGAAGATGGGATATTTCATATTGAAGCTTCACAAATAAAAGAATTCAAAGAACCAAGACTAATGTCAAAATGGGATAGTTCGAAGCAATTACCTTCTGCTTTGAAACGTAATAAAATCAATATTTTGCCTACTAGTAGACATTCTTATGTATTAGGAGATTTTCTTTTATATCAAGATATTCCTGAACTTGAAGAACAGGTAACAAAAATGACTGCAGTAGAATTACCAGAATATGAAAGTATAGATATTAATAACATTTCATCTGAAGCTAATGCAATTAATGTATTGATATTATCAAAAATATTAGATGACTTTTTGGATACTGATGAAAATGTTGGTACATTTAATGGTCGTATGAGTACAGGTATATTTGATTTCAATGTTAATACTGTGAGAGGATCGAAACAACATATTCTAGTCAATAATGCTCAATGTGAAATTGATGGTGGGTTTGAAAATTCGGAGTCGGTAATAATTATGGAAGCTAAAAATGTACTTCATCCTGATTTCCATGTTAGACAACTTTATTATCCATATAGATTATGGAAAACTAAAGTTAATAAACCGATTAGACTTGTTTTCTCAATATATTCAAATAAAATATATCGTTTATTTGAATATGAATTTACTGATATAAGCGATTATTCATCAATCAAATTGATTAAGAATAAAAACTATTCTCTTCAAGATACAGAAATTACATTAGAAGAACTAATTGAAGTTAGAAATGTTACACCAATAAAGTTTACTGATAATCAAGAAGATAAGAGTTTGCCTCCATTTGTTCAAGCAGATTCATTTGATAGGGTAATTTCTTTGTTGGAAAATATGAATGATAATCCAATGAATGATGAAGAAATAGCAGAGCTAATGCACTTTGGTTCTAATTTAAATAACGGAAAACCAGTTTTCAGACAATCTCAATATTATTATAATGCAGGCAAGTATTTGGGGTTATTTGAAAAGATTAGTACTGAAGAAAACGAAGTGAAATCAGTTTTAACATCTTTAGGTAAAAAAATTTACAAAATGCAATATAAAGAAAGACAATTAAAGTTAGTTTCTCTGATTTTAGAACATCAAATATTTGCAGAGTTTTTTGATGTAATTATTGATAATTTTGGTGAATTACCTGAAAGCAAAGCTATTCAAAAAAGAATGAGAGAATTAAATGTTTGTAATGAGGGACAAATAGTTAGAAGATCACAGTCTGTGAAATGTTGGTTGAAATGGATCTTCAATTTAATTAAATTATCATAAATCGTAGAATATACTAATGTATATGAATTTATTTTAAATAAAGAAAATCAGCAATAAATTTACATTCTAAATTCATTGCTGATAAATAATTTTAACTTAATGGATTAGATATATGAAATATTATTTTATTGGTCATTAAATTTAATATAATTTTTTATAACAATAGATATAAAATCATTAAAATTTCTACATTTTTTTATTTCTGCTATTACAATTGGTTCATTGAACAGCAAGATTAATGATTCATATAATGTATGGAAGTTTTTATTATCTATTTTATTAAAAGCAATCATGAAAACCACATTAACAAATTGCTGATTACCCCAATTAATTCCTTTGGGACTTATTATTATGCCAATACTAGTTTTATAAGCACTCATTTTCATTGGATGAGGAATAGCAATATTCATAAAAGCTGTAGAACTAGCTTTTTCCCTTTTCCATACTTCTTCTTTAAAATTATCTTCTACATAACCCAGATCAATCATTTGTTTAGCTAATTTGTTAATTGCTGTTTCTTTATTAATATCTTTATTGATTAAATAAAAAAGCTGCTCATTGAAATATAAATTTAGATTTTCAGTAAGAATTTGGCTTTTCTTAATATTTTGAATTTTAATAATTGCATCTAAGATCTTATTTTTTTCATAGCTCATTGGAAATGGTGGTAATAGCACAGTAAAATAATTTGATGATTTTAATACTGGAATAGTTGTAATGAGAAGATCAAAATCATTTCCTTCAATTTCATTTTCAAATGAAATTGATTTTTGGATAATTAATAATTCTCCAAAATCCATCATAATTTTTTTATATAAAGTGCTAGTAATATTTAGATATTCAGGACATAATAAAAGACAAGCTACTTTTGTTTTTTCCTTTTTTTGTCTTTCAATCTCAGTTCCTACATGTAATGCAATAAAAGCAATTTCATCTTCACTGATATTTTCATGAAAAGATAACATTAACTGATAGGCAATAAATGTAGAAATATCATATATAGTAGGACATGAGATTTTAATGGACTCGAGCATAGGATTTTTTAAAATATTATTTTTTATTAATCTGTTTTTTAGATTTTTTAGATGAAGCATGAAAGGTGTCATAAAGTTATCAGAATCAAGATTAATAAAAAAATGTTCATCAACTTTTTTAATAATATTTTTGGTAATTTGAATTATTTCATTAGGCACTAATAAAGAAATATCTTCATTTTGATCATTTATATAATTAGCATTATTTTTAAAAAGAACATATATTTCAAATTTTTCTGATGAATTAAAAGAAATATTAAAAATTTGTTGTAAAGCAAGACATAAATCGTTAGCTATTTTTTCATCATGATTATTGCTTATTTGATCTAATTTGTTATTGACAATATGATTACCATGATTAATCCTGCTAACCATGATAGTTACGTGTAAAATAAAATTAACACAAGAAAAATCATTGAGATAATAGTGATGTTGTTTGCAAATCTCTTTGATTGTTGTATAAGCGTCGTCAAAATCATAATCAGGAAAACTTTCTTGTAGAAAATTTAAATTAAGAAAATTACCGCTTACCTCTTCTGACATCACATGACTAATTAGTTTTCGTTTGTTTTGTTCACATCCATCAACATGAAGTTTATTATTTTCACTTGAAAAAGTAATATCAAAATTTGCAAATGAAGTATTCATTTTATAAATATCTTTTTTTAAAGTACTGTAGCTGATAAATAATTCTTCGCATAGATCAAAAATATCAATATAATCTTGTTTTTCTAAAAGTGTTTTTTTAATGATATAAATACATCTACTTTCATAGTCTTGAGGAATATCATTTTCATATTGAAGCAAAGAACTAGCTTTTGCTTTATTAATAAGATAACCCCGATTACTAGATGTAATTAAATTTGGGTAATCGATATTTAACATAGCAATGTATGATTTGATTGTTCGAATAGAAAGATTTAATGCTTTTGAAAGAGTATTAGCTGTGACTTTTTCATTATGAGTATATAAATAATTAATCAGCTCTTTTTCTTTTTTTCTCATGCTATCATCCTTCCATATTTGCTTATATTTATATTATAGTTGTTTTAATATTTATTTAAACTAGAATTTTGCACCGTGCAAAATGCATATTTGCACGATGCAGAAGATTAGTTGAGTGGCTATTTACAAAATGTTTAAATATAAATGTAAAGTTCAAGAACTTACAAATAAATATGAAGTGGAGGAAATAAAAATGGCACAAATGCATATTTATCTATGTTGTGGAGGAGGCTTGTCGTCAGGATTTCTAGCGCAAAAAGCTAGAGCGGTTGCTAAGAAAAAAAAGATGGATGTAACAATCGAAGCTAAAAGTGAAAGTGAAGTTGCCCAATATTTACCAAAGATGGATATTCTTTGTATTGGACCACATTATGAATTTAGATTAAATACATTTAAAGATATGGCAGCACCATATAATGTTCCGGTAGTTCTTATTCCAGAAGAAACATATTCAATGTTAGATGGACAAGCATTGCTTGAATTGGCTTTATCAGAAATAGAAAAAACAGATAATAGGAGATAGTTAAAATGAAAGGAATTATGGATTGGTTTACTAATAAATTAGCACCAGGAATGCAGAAGGTTTTTAGTAATCCTTGGATTGCTTCAGTTGCAAGTGCAATGCAAAAAATCTTGCCATTTATTTTAGTAGGATCGGTTATATCAATTTACAATGTCTTTGTGCGTTATATACCATCACTGCCTGATTTAAGTTTTGTAAATACGTTTAGTTTTGGAATGATGTCATTAATAGTGGCTTTTATGGTTACTTATTTTGGAATGGTAGAGCTTGATCATCCTAAATATACGATAACAGCAGGATTAACTTCAGTAACAGTATTTTTAATGGCGTTATGTCCAACTATGGCTACGTTATTACAAAATACAACAACGGGCAAAACAGAGCTTACTTTCACAGATATTAATTTTTTAGGTGGCTCTGGTTTATTTATAGCAATCATTGTGGGATTGATTGTAATGTTGATTTTTCATTTATATGCAAAATTACATGTTTTAGAAGATAGTGTTACAATGCCGGATTTCGTTTGTGAGTGGATAAATAATATTGTTCCTATGACTTTTATTTATCTAATGTTTGGAATAATTGTATTTATAGTAAATTTTGATTTAGTTGAATTTATTAATTTGATTTTCCAACCGGTTGTAAATTTAGGACAATCTTTACCTGGTTTTGTTGTTATTTGCTTTTTATATGTATTGTTATATTCAGTAGGAATTTCAGCATGGTCATTAAATGCTATTGTTAAACCGATTTTGATGGCTGGAATTGCTGCTAATGCAGAGATGGCATTAGCAGGTGGTAATCCAATTTATATTGTTACAACTGAAACCATTTTTACAACAGCTTTGATTGCAATGGGTGGTTTAGGTGGAACTTTGCCATTGAATTTCTTAATGTTATTTAAATGTAAATCTAAAAAATTAAAAACAATGGGAAAAATTTGTATTGGACCATCAATATTTAATATTAATGAACCACTAGTTTATGGAGCGCCAATAGTTTTTAATCCATTACTAATGATTCCAATGTGGATAAATTCAATTGTAGGTCCATTAATTATTTGGTTTGTAATGAAAGCTAGCTTATTAAATATTCCTTCAGGAGTCAATAATATTTCGCGTATTCCCGCACCAATTTGTACATGGTTAACTACAGATGATTTTAGAGCATTTATTTGGTTCTTTATCTTGTTTATCATTTATACATTAATTTGGTATCCATTTTTGATGAAATATGATAATCAACTTATTAAAGAAGAACAAGAAAAAGAACAATAATATAGTGTGGAGGAGCAATAAATGGATGAAAATAGTTTTTTAATATCAGTTGCTATGAAAATCATTATGAATTCTGGTAATGCAAGAACAAAAGCCAATCAGGCATTAGAAGCATTAGAAATTTTTGATTTTTCAAAAGCATATAAAAAAATCACAGAAGCAAAAGAGGATATAAAAAAAGCTCATCAAGAACAAACGGAAATAATTCAAAAGGAAGCAGCTGGCAAACACTATCAAACATGTTTATTATTTACTCATGCTCAAGATACGCTTATGACAATCATGAGTGAAGTTAATCTAACAGAAAAAATGATAATTTTATTTAAGTCTTTTTATCAATTACAAAATCATAGGGAGGATTAAACGTGTTATTAACAGAAAAATATGAAAAACAAATAGACAATAATTTTCCTGAAGATTTTTTATGGGGAGTAGCAATAAGTGCTAAGCAGGCTGAAGGGGCTGATGATAGGGCTTTGACGGTTGCAGATTTACAAGATTATGATCCAAATGATAAAACAAAAGTAAAAGGAGATTTATCTAAAGAGGAAATCTTAAAGCGGCTTAACTCTCCAGAAAAATATAATTTCCCTAAAAAAATAGGAATTGAATTTTATCATCGTTATCAAGAAGACTTAATATTACTTAAAGAAATGGGGATTACTTGTTTTCGTTTTTCAATATGCTGGGCAAGAATTTTTCCTAATGGAATAGATGCCAAACCTAGTGAACAAGGGTTAGAATACTACGATAAAATGTTTGATTTACTTAAAGAAATGAAAATAGAGCCAATCGTTACATTATATCATGATGATATGCCAATTGACCTAGCTTTAAAATACAATGGTTTTTTATCACAAAAAGTTGTTGATGCATTTATAGATTATGCTTCTTTAATTATGAAAAGATATCAAGATAAAGTAACATACTGGATACCTGTAAATCAGATTAATTTAATGCGAGTTAGTCTTAGTTCATTAGGAATTGTAAAAGATACTGTCACCAACTTAGAACAAAAAAAGTATCAAGCTATTCATAATAAGTTTGTTGCTTGTGCGAAAATAAAAGAAATTGGAAGAAAAATAAATAAAAATTTTAAATTTGGATGTATGTTAGCTGATTTTTTAGTAACCCCAATAACTTGTAAACCTAAAGATGTTGTTTTTGCAACTGAAAAAAATCAAATGACAATGTATTTTTATGGTGATGTGCAATTAAGAGGAGAATATCCAAGATATGCAATCAGCTATTTTAACCATAATCAAATATCAATAGAAATCAAAGAAAATGATTTGATATTAATTAAAGAAAATACTTTAGATTTTTTAGCAATCAGTTATTATAATTCTAATGTTGTTGATCATGAAAAAAATACGTTAGCTATTGGTGATTCATTGTTAAATCCATATTTAAAAGCTAATCCATGGGGATGGACAATTAATCCGCTTGGATTATATGATGGTTTTCTTAAATATTGGGATCGATATCAAAAACCATTGATGATTGCTGAAAATGGAATAGGTCAAATTGAAAAATTAGATAACAATACAGTCCATGATGATTATCGTATTGATTATATTAGAGAACATATCGTTTCTTTAAATAAGGCAATAAAACATGGAGTT
Source organism: Thomasclavelia sp. (assembly GCF_017889095.1). GTDB lineage: Bacteria > Bacillota_I > Bacilli_A > Erysipelotrichales > Coprobacillaceae > Thomasclavelia. The sequence continues at coordinate 8,044 of NZ_JAGHEW010000184.1, forward strand.
AAAGTTTTTGCTTATTGTGTCTGGTCACCAATTGACATGGTTTCTTCGGGAACAAGTGAAATGAAAAAAAGATATGGATTTATTTATAATGATCAAGATGATTATGGATTAGGTAGTCATAAAAGATATAAGAAGGATTCTTATGTATGGTATCAAAATGTTATTAAAAGTAATGGATCAATACTATCGAAAAAGAATATTAAATAGAATGAACCTAGATATTTGATAGGTTCATTTTTTTAGGAAATAGGGTGATTTTTTAACATGAATAAATCTAGTTAAGGTAGAACAAATAAGGTATAATAGGCTTGAAAGGA
>NZ_JAGHEW010000185.1 GCF_017889095.1 Thomasclavelia sp.
TCAAGATAACAAAGATTCCAATCGTAACCATCGCTAAAAAAGTTGTCAAATAAGCACCCTTTTTTACCCGATCATATTTCTTAGCGCCAATGTTTTGACCAACAAAGGTTGTTACAGCCATATTAAAGGCTTGTAGTGGTAAATTGACAAAACCATCAATCTTGACCGTTACAGAATATCCCGCAATAACCGATGAACCATAAACATTGATATAAGACTGAACAATTACATTTGATAACGATACGATACTTTGCTGCAATCCCGTTGGTAACCCAATTTTAATGATCTTCATTAAGATTGATTTATTAAAACCAATATCTTTTATACAGACCTTATAAACATCATCTGTTTTCATTAAAACATACATGACCATAACAGCTGATACCGCCTGAGCAATTAAAGTTGCATAGCCAGCCCCAGCAACACCCCAGCCAAAACCGCGAACAAATAGAAAATCTAAGACAATATTAACCAAACTGGAAAAAATCAAAAAATAAAGGGGCCGCCTGGAATCACCTACTGAACGTAAAATCCCTGAGACCATATTATAAATCATCACAAAGATCAGCCCAGCAAAATAGATTCCTAAATATAAACTTGCCTGCTTAAAAACTTCTTTTGGAACACCAATTGCCTGCAATAAAGGATTAGTAAAAAATAAGCCAACAATTGTTAAAACAATCCCCACAACCAGCGTTAATGCCATACTGTTATGAATCGCCAGTTTCATTTTTTTAATTTCTTCGGCTCCAAAATATTGAGCAATAACAACTCCAGCACCGGTTGAAATTCCCATGAAAAAACCAATCAGCATATTAATAACCGGAGTACTCGCGCCTACTGCAGCAAGAGCATTGGTTCCAACGTAGTTTCCAACCACGTATGAATCAACAGCGTTATATAATTGTTGAAACAAATTTCCGATTAATAAGGGTATCGAAAATAGAATTATGGATTTTACAATATTCCCATTAGTTAAATCAATTGTTTTTTCCTTCATCTTTTCATCTTCTTTCCATCAAACAATTAGATTAATTCATATTTTTCCATTGCAAAAGCAATCCCATCATCTAAAGCATCTTTAGTAATAAAATCAGCATATTTTTCAATTCCATGACTATAGTTTCCCATTGCAATCGCAACATCAACACTTTCAAACATTTCTACATCATTCATACTGTCACCAAAAGCGTATGTTTTAATAGAATCAAGCTTTAAATATTTTAATAATTTCTTGATTGCAGCAGCTTTATTAACTCCTTCTAAGCTAATTTCACCAGCTTCTTGTAAATTAGGTCCCCATGAAGCTTTAACTAAATGATATTTATTTAACTCTTTAGCAATTTCTTGATATGGATAAAACGGAGAAATAAAAGAAATTTTATTAACATTTTCTAAAGAACATTTTTCAATCGGGTTTAATAAATCAAGAAAACTGCTAGTTTCACCATGAAAAATCTCTTTGACCATAAAATCTTTGACACTTTGATGGCAATAAATACCATCATTACATTCTAGATAATAATGAACTTGATGTTCATCTAAATAACTCTTTAAAAATTCGATATCTTTTAAATTAAAAGTAAAATGATCAACAATCGTATCATGACTTTCAATATAGCAGCCACCACCGCCAATAATTCCATCAAAACCAATATTTTTAATATCTCCTATCTCCGCTAAAGATCTCCCGGTACATAAATAAACAAGATTTCCTTTGGCTCTGGTTTTTTGAATACTTTTAATTGCACTTAAAGGGATATGATCACGAATGATTAGGGTCCCATCAATATCCATGAAAATAATATTTTGTGGTTTCATTTTTTACTTTCCTCGATATTTCCATTACTAGCAATAATTTCTTCCAGTTTAACCAAAACCCCTTGTTCCATGTTTGAAGGTACAATATCATAAGCAATATCCTTAATTGCATCTACAGCATTTTCCATTGCAAAGCTGTATTTAACACTTTGTAACAGCTCATAATCGTTCATTTGATCACCAAAGGCTACTGATTCATAATCATGTATTCCAAAATATTCTTGGATAAATGTCATTGATAAACCTTTATTGGCCTCTTTATTGGCAATATCCATCCATTCATTACCGCTTGTAACTAATTTTAGATCTTCTGGTAGCTGTTTTTTTACTGTTTCTAATAATTCTACTATTTTATATTGAGGATCAAAAATCGCTAATTTGATAATTTCATCATCGACCTGTGAAAAATCATCAACAAATTCATACATACAATAATATTTTTTTACTTCATATTCATATTCTTGATGTTTTCTTTCAATATAGGCCCCTTTAGCTCCACACATGATCATGATCAAACGCGGTTCTTTTTTTATTATCCTGATTGCCTGATCAACTAGTTTACGATCGATATCATTGGCAAACAGTTTTTGGGTACCTAGGGCTACATAAGCACCATTTTCAGCGATAAAACACATTTGATCGCTCATCGGAATAAATCTTTGATAAAGACGATAATATTGTTGCCCACTGGCAACTACAAATTTAATTCCTAATTTATTAAGTTCATAAAAAATACGGTTAAAACGGGGATCAAATTCTTTTTCTGAATTCAAAAATGTTCCATCCATATCTGTAGCAATTAATTTAATCATATCATTTCCACTCCTATCATCTAACATTATCTAGTTTATCATAAATACTCTCTAGATTCACTTTACAATTACATACTTTAAAATATTTTTGTAAAATAAAAGAGCACTCTTAGTAATTAGAGTACTCATCAGACTTTTAAACAGTCATTTTAGTTTATTTATTTACAGCATTTTTTAAAGCAACACTAGATTTAAAAGCTGGCGCTTTGCTTGCAGCAATTGTCATTGGTTCACCAGTTCTTGGATTACGACCAGTTCTTTCGCCTCTTTCACGTACTTCAAAATTTCCAAATCCTTTTAATGATACTTTTTCACCGTTAGCTAAAGCATCAGTAACTACATCAACAAATGAAGTGATCACTTTATCAACATCAGTTTTTGTCATTTCTGTACTTGAAGCAATTGCTTCGATTAATTCAGCTTTGTTCATATTAATTTCTCCTCTATCTTTTAGTATAGGAACAATCCTATAATCATTATATTACTTATTAACATCTATTACAAGTTTTAATCCTTTATTCATCAAATTCCTGATTTACTTTTTCAATAAATGTTTCTACAGCCGTTTTAGGTGTTGCCCATGAAGTTACTAAACGAATACAATGATGATCTTCGTCAATTTGATCCATTACGATAAAATTAAAATCCTGCTGTAATTTTTTAATTAATTTATCATTCATAATTGGAAATAATTGATTTGTCGGTGAATCAACATACATTTTAAAACCTTTTAATCCATCTTTTAACATTGCTGCCATTTTATTTTCATAGCGACCAATTTCTAAATATAAATCATTACTAAATAGTTCTTTAAATTGAACACCTAATAATCTTCCTTTAGCCAGCATAGCTCCTTTTTGTTTAATGTTATAGCGAAAATCTGGTTTTAATTCATCATTACAAATCACTAAACATTCACCAAATAAAGCCCCCATTTTCGTTCCACCAAGATAAAATACATCACTATATTTTGCTAAATCGCTAAGACTTGGGGTATTATCAACCGCTAACGCACTGCCTAAACGTGCCCCATCAACAAATAAATATAAGTTATGCTTTTTACAAACAGCACTGATTGCTTTTAATTCATCTAAATAATAAACAGAACCATATTCAGTTGATTGTGAAATATACACCATTTTAGGCTGGACCATATGTTCATCTTCGTGGCTATTAACGATTTTTTCAATCATCTTTGGTGTTAATTTACCATTTTGATGAGGCGCTGTTAACACTTTATGACCAGTGGCTTCAATCGCTCCGGTTTCATGAACATTTATATGTCCGCTATCTACGCTAATTACCGCCTGATAAGGCTTTAGGGCAGCCGAAATTACAACTGCATTTGTTTGTGTTCCGCCAACTAAATAATGAACATCAACATTTTCATTTTGTAACTGCTGTTTTAATAATGCAGTTGCTTCTTTGCAATATTTATCTAAACCATAACCATCACATTGTTCTAAATTAGTTTGCATCAAGGCTTCCATGATCTTAGGATGGGCCCCTTCGCTATAATCATTAGTAAAACTGTACATGTAATCCTCCTATCTTCTTGGATATAATAATCCATAACGTAAATACAATACATCAAAGAAAGTTTTTAAAGCCGTTGTTCCTGAAATTGATGATTCGGTAAAATCACTTTCTTTTCCATGGATGACAAAAGCTTTATCCACTTGTTTGATTACCTCACTATCAGGATTTAAAGTTACTAGAATAACTTTGGCACCACGATTTTTAATTGAAGTAACTAAACCACCAACAGGATGTTTTCTCGCTCTAACTGACAGCACCAAAGCAACACTATCTTCATCCAATAATTCAATTCTTTGACTATCATCCCCGCGATCGGCAAAAGCATAAGAAAACTTTCCTAACTTAATTAGCTTAAACTGAATATCTGAAGCTAAAATTTTGTTGAACTGGAAACCAAAAAAATGTAATTTTTTAGCATCATATATTATATCACATAAACGGTCGATTTCATGAATATCAATATATTTTTTACTTTCCACTAGAGAATCGATCGTTAGATCGTAAACTAAATCCGCACATTTTTGAGGGTCTTGATGAATCGCAACTAAAACTTCCGGTTCTAATTTAATTTCATGACTAGCCTGACGCAATCCATCTTGGACTTGCTTTTTAAATTCCGTAAAATTGTCACATTTTAATGCTTTGCAAAATCTTGAAATTGTTGCTGGTGAAGTATAACATAAATCAGCTAACTCATTGATTGAAATATCAGGTATTTTTTCAATATTATTTAACACTTGATAACAAATAGTGTAATACATATCCTGACTATATGAAGCATTAATGTAGGTAAGTAAATTATATAAAATATCAACGTCACTATTTTCTTTTTTTCTTGTCACTTACCCTCACCTCCATTTACATTATACACAATTTAAACAAAAAAAGAAAACGTGATAAAACGTTTCCTACAATCAATCATTAAAATAAGTAAATTCTAGACAATAAACTAATTCATCAAACATTTTAGTATTAAAACCATAACATTCACAATCATCATATTCACCAGTCCAGTCATTATTTAATTTAGCCAAAAATGGTAACACTTCTTCCTCTTTTAAATCAACTGTTGCATAAAACTCACTATGATCTTTCATCGGCTGATAAGGACCATTAGGTGAAATTGATAAATCCGGATTGATCATTAATAGTTTTTCTTTTACTTGTAAATAAGCTTGATCAGCCTCACTAGAAATAACTACATGTAATCTTGCTAACATATTTTCCTCCTTAAACTAACTTATATTATAACGATAATCTTTAAAAATGCAAAAAAGCCAGCCTAAGCTGACTTAATTGATGGCATCACTGCCCGTTTCTCCAGTTCTAATTCGTAAAGCTGATTTTAGATCATAACTTATGATTTTCCCATCACCAGGATGACCCGTAAAAGCCGCATCCTGAATTGCTTTGATTGTTTTTTCTTCCCAGCTTTCATCACTGACAATAATTTCAAACTTAATTTTAGGCAACATGTTTACTTCAACTTCATTACCACGAATAACTTCTTTATAGCCTTTTTGAATGCCACAGCCCATGACTTGATAAACAGTTATGCCATGAACTTCAATATTAGCTAATGCTTCTTTGACATCTTCAAACTTTTCTTCACGAATATATGCTTCTATCTTAATCATTTATTTCACCTCTAGTCTAATCCTGTAAATGATGGATATGCTGTTTCGTTATGCTCAGATAAATCTAAACCAATCTGCTCTTCACGTTTACTAACCCGTAAATCCGTAAATAAACGAACAATAGCAATACAAATTAATGTTCCTACAATAGCGACCACGATTGTAACGATAATACTGATTACTTGAGCTAAAAATAAATTTACATCACCGAAAAATAATCCATTCCATCTAGCGACATCATTGATTGATGTTTGGGCAAATAAACCAGTAGCAAGACCGCCCCAGATACCACCAATACCATGACAGCCAAAGGCATCTAAAGCATCATCATAACCAAAACGTTTTTTAACTTTAGAAATCATGACAAAACAAATTGGACTGCCAACTAAGCCAATAATTAATGAAGCCCAGATAGGAACGAAGCCAGCCCCAGGTGTAATTGCCACTAACCCGACAACCAATCCAGTAGCACAACCTACTAAAGTCGGCTTTTTATTAGTAACAACATCCATAAACATCCATGAAAGCATTCCAGCCGCTGCACTTATCGCACTAGTCATAAAAGCATGAACGGCTAGACCATCGGCTTTTAAAGCACTTCCGGCATTAAAACCAAACCATCCAAATAACAATAAACTAGCTCCTAAAACAACAAACGGAATGTTATGAATGCGATAGTTGGCATGTTGATAATCTTTACGTTTACCTAAAACAATACATAAAACTAAAGCACTAACTCCAGAGCTAATATGAACCACATTACCACCGGCAAAATCGACTGAACCAATCTTCGCTAAAATTCCGCCTAATCCCCAGACCATATGAGCCATTGGATAGTAAACAATCGTTGACCAGGCAATGATGAAAATAAATAACGCTTTAAATTTCATCCTTCCCGCTACTGCTCCAGTAATTAGAGCTGGTGTAATGATGGCAAACATCATTTGAAACATAGCATATTCTAAACTTGGGATAGAATCAGCATAGTTTCCTGGTGTTAAACCAACATTATTCAATCCTAAAAAACTTAAATCCCCGATCACTCCAAAATGATCATTTCCAAAAGCAAGTGAATATCCAAACAATACCCACATTACCATGGCAATACCAATAATAAAAATTGACGTCATCATTGTATTAACAACATTCTTTCTTCTAACCATTCCCCCATAGAAAAAAGCCAATCCCGGTGTCATTAATAAAACTAAGGCGCTACAAATAAGTAAAAAACCAGTATCACCCGTATTAATCATCTTTATTACCCCCTTTACTATGATTACGGGGTTCATTATATATGATAATTTATTATTATGCAAGTATATTTTTATTACAA
>NZ_JAGHEW010000400.1 GCF_017889095.1 Thomasclavelia sp.
AATTTTCAATTACTAAATTAATTATTTGAGAATCGGTTGATAATAGATTCATTGCTTTTAAAATATCATTATTTATTTTTTCTAGCTCTTCGCTAATTGTATCATACTCCTGGTTTTTTATTTGATTGCTTAAAGCAATTAATTTATCACGAGAATCATGAATATATTTAATACTGTTAATATATTGCGAATTGACTAAATTATATTTTGCTTTTATATTTGCTTCTTTATGTTGTAAAGATGTGTAATTAGTTTCTAATTTTTTTGTCTGTTTAGATTTAAAGTAAAATAAAATGTACATTAAAATTATTATAAACTGTAAAATAATGATAAAATGAATGATTAATTTATTTTTTTGAATATTTTTGATCTCATCAATATATATAAACGGTACTGACAACAAAGAAGGCACTATTATAATATACCAGGGAAAAGTTTTTAATGAGGTGTTTTTATATTTTGAATAATACAATTTAAAAATATTATTTAGTAACACACATATTAGTATAAACACTATAATTACAAATAAAAAATAGAGTGATCTAGAATTATTTGATGAAATTTCTGTTGAATTATAAGCAAATAATAATAAATCAAAAAAGATAATTAATAATAGTATAAATATTTTATTACAATGATTTTTATTGATTTTTAATTTATAAAAACAGTAATATACAACTAATATTACTATAATTATAGTAAATAGGATAAAAATATCCATAATGGGTTAAATATGCAAATGAATTTGAGCTATAAAAGCTTTTTCAAAATCATTGTAATATACTCTTGATAACGGAATAATTTCATCGTTTTTCAGTTTAATAAATGTTTTATCATATTCTTCAATATTATAAATATTAACAATAAATGATTTATGGATCCGACAAAAGTTATAATCTTCTAGTTTCAATAACCACTCTTTTAAAGATAGAGATGTTTCAAGCACTTTTCCTGATAATAAATGAATATACGTTTTTCTTTGTAAAAATTCAATATATAGAATATGTTTGTAATATATTTTTTTGCAATATATTTTTTTATCATAAAATCCCAGATGATTATATTTATAATCTTTTATAATATCTTCCATTTCTAATTCAAACTCAAGTTGATCAATTGGTTTTAGAAAATATCTATCAGCATGGGCCTTATAGCCTCTTTCCAGATATTTTGAATGTTTAGAAACAAAGATTATCTTTATATCAGTATTATATTTTCTTATATCAATAGCAATGTCTATACCATTTAAATTTTCTAATTCTATATCAATAAAAATAAGATCATAATTATTAACGATATCAATAATATCAGTTTCTTTTTTATAAGTATCGATTTGCA